>JAEZEU010000023.1 GCA_023432885.1 Pseudomonadota bacterium
TACCCTGACATGATGGACGCGCTGGCGCCGATGGCGTCGCAGCCGACGCCGATGGCCTCGCGCAACTGGATGCTGCGGCGAATGATGCTGGAGACCATCCGCAACGATCCCGACTACAAGGAGGGCAACTACACCAGCCAGCCACGCATGATGAAATATGCGATCAACGCCTTTGCGATCGCGACCACCGGCGGCACGCTGGCCTTGCAGTCGCAGGCGCCGACGGCCGCCAAGGCCGACAAGCTGGTCGACGACCGGCTGGCGACGCCAATCACCACTGATGCCAACGACTTCATCTATCAGTGGGAGGCCTCGCGCGATTACGATCCTTCCCAAGGACTGGAGAAGATCGCGGCCGCCACGCTGCTCATCAATGCCGCCGACGACGAGCGCAACCCGCCTGAAACCGGCATCACGGAAGCCGCCCTGAAGCGGATCAGGAACGCAAAGCTCTACCTGATCCCGGCCAGCACGCAGACGCGCGGTCACTCCACCACGGGAGCGGCGTCGTTCTATACGCAGCCCCTGCGCGAATTGCTGCAGAGCGCGCCGCAGCGGACAATGTGAGGTAGGTCGGATGACCTAGCCGGCACGCGGTGGTAATCTCACGACCCGACATACGGGAGGACGACCTTGACCGATCTTTCTGCCTTCGACCTTGCCTCGATCTATTCCAAGCCCACGGAGCGCGTCCTCGCCAAGGCACGTCCTTCGCTCGATGCGCATTCGAAAAAGTTCATCGAAATGTCGCCGTTCTGCGTGCTGGCGACTTCGGGCTCCGACGGCAGCGTCGACGCCTCACCGCGCGGCGGCACGCCGGGCTTCGTTCATGTCGCGGGCCCCAACCGGCTGCTGATGCCGGACCGCTCCGGTAACAACCGCATCGACAGCTTCCGCAACATCGTCGAGGGAACGGGACTGCTGCAAATGATCTTCTTCGTGCCAGGGATCGATGAGACGCTGCGCGTCGGCGGCCGCGGCACGGTGACGGCCGATCCCGCGCTGATGGAGACGATGGTGGAGTTCGGCAAGCCGCCGCGCGCGGTACTCGCGATCGACGTCAACGAAGCCTACTTCCATTGCGGCAAGGCGCTGATGCGATCGAAGCTGTGGACGGCGGAGCGGGTCGACCGCAAGGTCATGCCCTCGATCGGCGAGGTGATCCACGATCAGACCGGCCTCGGCGAGCGGGAAAGCCAGGAGGCCATCGTCGCGCGCTACGCGGCGCAGTTGTAGTGACGCGAAGTATCAAGATGGTCCGGTGCGTCATGGCCGGGCTTCGTCCCGGCCATCCACGTTCTTGGCGCCAGAGACGTGGATGCCCGGGTCAAGCCAGGCACGACGAATAGTGAAAGCTCTGTGCGGTCGCTTGCAACTTCGCGAGCGCCCTCAGTCGCCGTCCTCGAGATGGCCGATGTGCTTCTGGGTGTAGAGCTCGAGGCCGACGCGCTTGATCAGGTCCAGCTGCGTCTCGAGGAAGTCGATGTGATCCTCCTCGTCCTTCATCAGGCTTTCGAACAAGTCGCGCGTAACGTAATCCTTGACGCCATGGCAGTAGGTCGCAGCTTCCTGATAGAGCGTACGCGCCGAATGCTCGGCGGCGAGATCGCATTCGAGGATCTCGGTGACGTTCTGGCCGATCCGCAAGGGATCGAGCACCTGCATGTTCGGGAAGCCGTCGAGGAACAGGATGCGCGCGGTGATCTTGTCCGCGTGCTCCATCTCCTCGATGCTCTCCTTGCGCCAGACCTTGGCCATCTCGAGCAGGCCCCAATTGTCCAGGATCCGGTAGTGCAGCCAGTACTGGTTGATCGCCGTCAGTTCGTGGCGCAGCGCCTTGTTGAGGTAGTCGATGACCCGGGCGTCGCCCTGCATGGTGTCACTCCAGCGTTTTGCGGCCGGTACGGCCGGAATCGTAATTTAGAACGTTTCTAAAGCAGAAAAGGAATGAGCGCAACCGCCGCGGCGTGAGCACCGCACCCGCCGATCAGATGGATTTTTGGGAGGACTTCAGGCCGCCGCGAGCGCGTATTCGGCTTGGGCTTCGCCTTGGTCCGCCTCGCTATGCGGGCAGCCGGCGCAACAGGCCTGGGCGCAGGGGCCGAGCGCATCGTCGATAATCGTCTTGATGGTCCGGGCGCAGCGGCCGCATTCTGCACTGCAACCGAGGCAGCCATAGACCTGTTTGGCGTTGCGCGGAAGGTCCGAGGCAGCATTCACGGCATTGCGGACGTCTTGGTCGCTGAGGACGTTGCAGGAACAGACGATCATGAAGCCGGCGGCCCCTTTGGGTGATGCTTGCTGACTTATCGATATTGAAGGCGGCAGCGGGATGCAAAGGGAAAACCGGTCCTTTGTAGCAATTCCAAACTGCCGCAGCCGAACCTAGAAGCGCTCTAAAAATGCAAGGAAACGCAGGTCCGATTTCGCTGTTTGCGGTGGTCGTCGCCGCCTCCCCTGCGCCGCCATTGCTGGAGCAGCTGTTGCTGCTGAAAGGCGACGACGATGATGAAGTGCAGCAATTGTGGGGAGGACGAATCTGCCGCTGAACCAGCCGAGCTGGCTCACGCCGCATTGCCGGAGGAGATGCCGCCGTGTTCGCAGTACAGTCCGCGTAGACCGCGGCGGCATTAATTCTGATAATCAGCATACTGAAAATGGCCGACTCGATACCGTCCGGGATGGCGCGGCAGCCGACGATTAATACCTGCGTCGCTCAGTCCAGCGCGCAACGATCATTGATCGTTCAAGCCGGATATGGAACCTTTGTGCGCAGTCGTCCGCTCCACGGGATAAGGTGAAGCATGAGGAGATCTTTGCTGGCGCTAGCCGCCATTTCCGCCACGGCCGTTGCGACGCTCGCCGGTTCAGGGTCCGCGCATGCCCAGCGCAACTACCCCCGCTACTATTACGCGCCGGGTGCCTACCTGCCGGAGAGCTACTACTACAATGGCGCGCCGGCACCGGTGGCCGATCCGACCGGCCCCTGCTACTGGCAGCGACAGCGCATCTGGGACGGTTTTGCCTGGCGCATGCGAAGCGTCAGGGTCTGCGGATAAATCCTCATTCATCTTCATTAATTCGCATGTGACGTCGCGGGAATGATCGGTGGCTCGCACTCGGTTCGCTGCACGTGGCCAGAAAAAACCGCTTTTCCACCCCATGCACAGCCCCGCGTTTACCTTCGGTTGACCGTTGTGCGCTTCCCTTGCGGGAACGGTCTCTCGAAGACAACGCGCGAATACGATAACCCGGCGCCGCGATGCGCCTCCGCCAGGAGCAGGACATGAAGAAGACATTTGCCGCCATGTTTGCGGTCGCCACCATTGCCGCCTCGCTGAACGCGACGCCGGCTCATGCGCAGCGCGGCGTTGCTGCGGGGGTGGCAGCCGGCCTGATCGGCGGCGCCATCATCGGCGGCGCGATTGCTTCCAGCCGCCCGGTCTATGCCGCTCCGGCGCCGGTCTATGCCGCCCCTGCGCCGGTCTATGTGGAAGAATATCCGGCCTGCCGCATGGTGCGCGAGAAGTTCTGGGACGGCTATGGCTGGCGCGTCCGGCGCTACGAGGTCTGCAACTAAACGGGCTTGCAGCGCTGTCCGATCAAGGAACCCGGCCGAACGACGGCCGGGTTTTTCTTTGCCATTGGACGGCGCTATCTCGCTGCGCTCATCGACTTCAGCACAGCCTCGCTCGGCCAGCAGTCGACCTTGATACCTGCTGACTTTTGATAGGCGCCGAGCGCCGCGCGCGTCAGCATGCCCGCTTTGCCATCGATCTTGTCCTTGTAGAGGCCGATGCGCGTGAGGTGCTTCTGCATTGCTTCGACAGACGTGGTGCGCAACTGCGTCGAGGCCGACCAGGGTGTCGCAAAGGGCTGCCCATTCATCATGCGGTCGCTGAGATGGCCGACGAACAGCACGTAGAGATCCGAAAAATTGTATTCCTTGATGACGAAGTAATTCTTTGTCGTCAGGAATGACGGACCGTAGATGCCCTCCGGCTGCAGCAGGGACGCCGGATGCGCCTGCTCGGTCGCCGACAGTTTCTCTCCGCGGGACGGTACAAAACCGGCGCGCAGCCATTCGCCGATCGGCCGCTGCACGTCGGGCACGCCCATGGTGCAGTCGACATTGGCTGGCGCACGCACCTCATAGGCCCAGCGCAGACCCGGCTGCCACCCCTTGTTGACCAGTTGCTTCGCGGCAGACGCCAGCGCATCCGGAACCGAATTCCAGATGTCGACGCGGCCGTCGCCGTCTAGATCGACACCGTGCTTGTAATATTCCGACGGCAAGAACTGCGTCAGGCCGGTGGCACCGGCCCAGGATGAGCGAAACTCCTTGCGCGTCACCACGCCTTCGCCGAGAAGCTTCAGCGCGAGAATAAATTCGCCGCGGTACTGGTCCTTGCGCCGGCCGACATAGGCCTGCGTCGCCACCACACGCAGCGTATCATACGGCAACCCATAGCGGCCGTAATCGGTTTCGCGGCCCCAGATCGCCAGAACGATCGTTGCCGGCACCCCGAACTGCTTTTCGATCCGGTCGAGAGCGGCGCGATGCTTCTGCATCAGCCGCTGCCCCTCGCCCGCAAGCCGCGCGATGGTGCCTTCCCTGACGTAGTCGGCGGGTACCTGCACGAATTCTGCCTGCGACGGTGCACCGGTGGAAGGCCGTCCAGGCAACATCAAATCGGGCAATTTGTAGTCAGGTTCCAATCCACGCGTCTCGCGATCGAACGTCTCGCGCGAGACGCCGGCGGCCTGTGCCTCCGGCCACAGCGAGGCGATGAACTGCGTGAAGGCAGCATCGGCCGCGCGGGCGGGCGCTTGAAACGCCACCACGTGCAGAAGCAGGGTCAGGACAATTGCGCGGGAACTCATGAGCAAGAAACTGCTCATGCGTAAACTTCGATGGTGTGCATATCAAGAACGCTAGCACACCGGCCCGTCGCTGTGAACGCAGGCGAAGTCCCGCTAATGGGCGTGTTCCCGCGTGGCCTCGGCGACCGCCGCATTGGAAATCCGATCAACGATCGCAATCCCGACGGCCGAGAGGATGAATACCGTATGGATGATGGTCTGCCACATCACACCGGCCTCGGTGTAGGTGGTCTTGCCCGATGTCAATCCGCCGGCCTCGATGAAGGTGCGCAGCAGATGGATGGAGGAAATGCCGATGATGGCCATCGCCAGCTTGATTTTCAGCACGCTGGCATTGACGTGGCTGAGCCATTCCGGCTCATCGGGATGGCCCTTCAGGTTGAGGCGCGAGACAAAGGTCTCATAGCCGCCGACGATCACCATCACGAGCAGGTTCGAAATCATGACGACATCGATCAGGCCCAACACGGCCAGCATGATCTGTTGCTCGGTGAAATCAAAGGAGTGGGCAAAGAGGTGCCACAGTTCCTTCAGAAACAGCACGACATAAACGGCCTGGGCTACGATCAAGCCGACATAGAGCGGCAATTGCAGCCAGCGGGAGCCGAAGATCAGCATCGGGATCGGGCCGAGGGACTTGCGCTTCCTCGGCTCACGCACTTCTGAGGCGGCGGACATTCTGATGGACTCGATAAGAGATTGCGGAGCGAGGCCCCTATCTACGTAATCCCGCCGCGCCGAGAAGTGACAACTCGCCGCAGGCGACTTTCAAAAGTTGTCGGCTGGCGGCCGGCATATAGCGTGCGCGGACCGCACACACCGTGCGATCTCGCAGCAATCAGCGCGTCAGCTTCTTGTACTTCACCCGGTGCGGAATGATGCTGTCCTGGCCGAGCCGGCGCATCTTGTCCTTTTCGTAATCCTGGAAGTTGCCCTCGAACCATTCGACATGGCTGTCGCCCTCGAAGGCGAGGATGTGGGTGGCGATGCGGTCGAGGAACCAGCGATCGTGGCTGATGATGACGGCGCAGCCGGCGAAATCCTCCAGCGCCTCTTCCAGCGCGCGCAGGGTGTCGACGTCGAGATCGTTGGTCGGCTCGTCCAGCAGCAGCACGTTGGCGCCGGACCTCAGCATCTTGGCGAGATGCACGCGGTTGCGCTCGCCGCCGGAGAGCGCGCCGACCTTCTTCTGCTGGTCGGCGCCCTTGAAGTTGAACGCCGAGCAATAGCCGCGCGAGTTCACTTCCTTCTTGCCAAGCAGGATCAGCTCATTTCCGCCGGAAATCTCCTCCCACACCGTCTTCTTGCCGTCGAGCGCGTCGCGCGACTGGTCGACATAGCCGAGATGTACGGTTTCGCCGATGGTGATCGATCCCTTGTCAGGCTTCTCCTGCCCGGTGATCATGCGGAACAGCGTAGTCTTGCCGGCGCCGTTGGCGCCGATCACGCCGACAATGCCGCCTGGCGGCAGCTTGAAGGTGAGATCGTCGATCAGCAGACGGTCGCCATAGCCCTTGGTGAGGCCTTCGAAGTCGACCACGTTGGCCCCGAGCCGCTCGGCGACGGGGATGATGATCTGCGCGGTCTGGGTCTGCTTCTCGCTCGCCTTCTTGAGCAGGTCTTCATAGCGCTGGTAGCGCGCCTTGGACTTGGCCTGGCGTGCCTTGGGTGAGGAGGCGATCCATTCCTGCTCGCGCGCCAGCGTGCGTTGATGGGCGGCCTCCTCGCGGCCTTCCTGCTCGAGCCGCTTCTGCTTCTGCACCAGCCAGGAGGAGTAATTTCCCTCATACGGAATGCCACGGCCGCGATCGAGTTCGAGGATCCAGCCCGTGACGTTGTCGAGGAAGTAGCGGTCGTGGGTGACGATCAGGATCGCGCCGGGATAGTTGCGCAAATGCCCTTCCAGCCAGGAGACCGACTCGGCGTCGAGATGGTTGGTCGGTTCGTCCAGCAGGAGCAGGTCCGGCTGATCGAGCAAGAGACGGCACAACGCAACGCGGCGGCGCTCACCGCCGGAGAGCTTGGTGACGTCGGCATCGTCGGGCGGACAGCGCAGCGCGTCCATGGCCTGGTCGACCTTGCTGTCGAGATCCCACAGGCCCTGGGCCTCGATCTCGTCCTGCAGCCTGGTCATCTCGTCCGCAGTCTCGTCGGAGTAGTTCACCGCCAGTTCGTTGTAGCGGTCGAGGATCGCCTTTTGCTTGGCGACGCCCTCCATGACGTTCTCGCGGACGCTCTTCTTGGGGTCGAGCTGCGGCTCCTGCTCGAGATAGCCGACGCGGGCGCCCTCGGCGACCCAGGCCTCGCCCGTATATTCCTTGTCGAGCCCCGCCATGATTTTCAGCAGGGTCGATTTGCCCGACCCGTTGACGCCGAGCACACCGATCTTGGCGTCCGGGTAGAACGACAGGTGGATGTTGTCGAGGATCTTCCGGGTCGGATAGCTCTTGCTTAGACCCTGCATGAAATAGATGAACTGGCGCGCCATCGCGATCCCTTGGAAGCCCTTGGATTTGGGGAAAATTTGCTGCCGCTGACATAGCTGCGCTGGCCCAAAAGGGCAACCGCAGGAACCCCGTTTTCGATCCATTCACCACGGATGAATACGGGACGGTCACCATACCGGCGGCGATCCCGGCAATTGAAACCAACTCTTAAAGAATCGGGCCAAAGCTCGTTTCATCGCGGCGAAATACGCCCAACACAGCAAAAAGCCGCGGCGAAAACAACGGGTCCTGCGTCATGGCTACGATCGCATCAGCCACCCCTCCCGCTCCTGCCACCGGTCACATCGCCTCGGCAAAGCCGTTCGCCGAACTCTGCGCCTTCTGGCGGGCCTTCTTCGCCAGGGCGTTCAACCCCTATCGCCCGGAACTGCACTATATGCGCGGC
>JAEZEU010000032.1 GCA_023432885.1 Pseudomonadota bacterium
GCGGTAGAGCCAGCAGAACAGGATGGTGATCAGGCCGTTGATGAAGAAAGCGCCGAAAATCCAGGAGGCGATCTGGCCTTCCGAAAGTCCGCCGCCCGAGCCGACCGCGAGGATGATGGCAACGGGAGCGGTAACGGCGAAAAGCCAGCCGATGAATCCGCTTGACGCATACAGGGGGCCGAAGTCGGAAAGAAGCTTTCCCGGACTGGGCGGCTTCTCGGTGGGGCGCTCGATATGGATGAACATGGAAGGGGCCGGTATGCGCGGCAGGTGTGAGGGCGGGCAGATTATCACCCAGGGGTTGGGCGACAAGGCTCGCGAACGCGGGGTTGTGAACGGTCCTCGCCTTGATGCCGCGCGCGAGCGGCACCATTGTCCAAACTATCGCCTTCGAGGGCCCATGCTGCAGCGCGTTGCTTTCATTGCCGGCCTGTTCCTGCTCGCTGTTGCCCTGACGGGCCAGGCCGAGGCGGGACGCCGCCAGATCAATCCGATCCCGTTCTCGCACGAGCCCTGCAGCGTGCTCGACAATCGGCCGTGCACGCCGACCTATTGTAGCGTGTTCAACCACGGGCCCTGCATTCCCGAGATCTTCTATCCCTATGGGCAAAATCTTCAGCTGACGGTTCAGGCGGTGCCACCGGAGCAGGACGCGGCCAAGTACCGCAAGCCCGACCACGAACTCGACACCATCGGCGATCTCTTCGCAGCCCTGCGTTCCTGCTGGTCACCACCGCCGGCCGATGCTGCACGCGAGGGCATGCAGATGTCGGTGCGGTTCAGCTTCAAGCGGTCAGGGGAGATGATCGGCGCACCGCGCGTCACCTTTGCCACCGCTGGCGCGTCGGCGGATACGCGCGCGACCTATCTGAATGCCATCAAGGCTTCGCTCGATGCCTGCCTGCCGCTCAGCTTTACCGACGGCCTGGGCGGCGCGCTCGCAGGCCGACCCATCGCGATCCGCTATGTCGACAACCGCGCGCTAGGCAAGACCTCGCAGCAGCAATGAGGCAGTCCGCAGGCGCATTGCGCTTGCCGCCCCGGAAATGTTAGCCCTTGGCCCGGACAGGGGCGCAAACGGGAGGACGCCGTGGGACTTTGGGTGATGATTGCGGGCCTTGTGGTCTTTCTGGGCGCGCACACGCTCACCACGCAGCGCAAGCTTCGCGCGCGGATAATCGCCTCGACGGGCGGGGGTACATACAAGATCCTTTATTCGCTCGTTTCGGTCGTGGGCCTGGCGTTGATCGTCTGGGGCTTTGCGCGGTATCGCGCAACTGGCTGGATCGACGTATGGCATCCGCCGGTGGCGATGAAGCATATCGCGATCGCATTGATGCTGCCGGCCGTGATTCTGGTGGTGGCCTCCTACATCCGCGGGCGTATCTACACGACGGTGAAGCATCCGATGCTGGCCGGTGTGAAATTGTGGGCGGCGGCGCATCTGCTCGCCAATGGCGATCTCGGTAGCATCATCCTGTTCGGCTCTTTCCTGGCCTGGGCCGTGTTCGACCGCATCTCGCTCAAGCGCCGCAGCGATGGCGGCGCGCCGCCGATTCCGGTCGGTGGGCCGACCAATGACCTCATAGCCATCGCGGTCGGCGTGATCGCCTATCTCGCAATCGGCTACGCATTCCATCCCGCCGTGATCGGCGTCCCTGTATTTGGAGCCTGACCATGTCGGTACAATCAGCCATCAAGCGCAAGACCGCGCCTGACATTCGCGCCCGCAAGGGCGGTGATCCCATCGTGATGCTGACTTCCTACCACGCCCATACCGCGGCGCTGGTCGATCGGTATTGCGACGTCATCCTGGTGGGCGACTCCCTCGGCAACGTCATGCACGGTTTCGAGACCACGGTGCCGGTGACGCTGGAGATGATGATCCTGCAGGGACGCGCCGTGATGAGCGGCTCGCAGCACGCGCTGATCGTGGTCGACATGCCCTTCGGCTCCTATGAGGCCTCGAAGGAGCAAGCGTTCCATTCGGCGGTGCGGATCCTGAAGGAAACGCAGTGCGGCGCCGTCAAGCTCGAAGGCGGCGAGCGGATGGCGGAGACGGTCGCCTTCCTTACCCAGCGCGGCATTCCCGTGATGGGTCATGTCGGACTGACGCCGCAGTCGATCAATACGCTCGGCTCGTTCCGCGCCCAGGGGCGCGAGGAAGGGAGCTGGGAGCCGATCGAGAAGGATGCGCGGGCGATCTCGGAGGCGGGCGCCTTCTCAATTGTGGTTGAGGCGGTCGCCGAGCCGCTGGCGCGCAAGATCACCGGGATGGTGGCGGCCCCGACCATCGGCATCGGCGCGAGCGCCGCCTGCGATGGCCAGGTGCTGGTGCTCGAGGATATGCTGGGACTCTCGCCGCGCACGCCGAAATTCGTGCGCCGCTATGGCGATCTCGGCCCCTCGATCGAGGCCGCAATCAAGGGCTATGCCGATGACGTCCGCTCGCGTAGCTTCCCCGGACCCGAACATGTCTACGGAATGAAAACAAAGACCTGAGGGGGCGGCGCCATGGACTGGTCGCATTCTTCCATTCCTCCGATGCGACTGGAAGCGCGCTTTGGCGACCGCGCGGTGCCCGCCTTTGTCGACCGGCCCGCCAGTATCTGGGCGATGATCGCGGACGCTGCCGCCCGCAATCC
>JAEZEU010000037.1 GCA_023432885.1 Pseudomonadota bacterium
CGAGCTGATGGAGGAAGTCGGCCTCGGCCGGGACCTAAGCGACAGATATCCGCACGAGCTGTCGGGTGGCCAACGTCAGCGCGTGAATATTGCCCGTGCCATCGCCACCAATCCGCGCTTCGTCGTATTGGACGAACCGACCTCCGCCCTGGACGTCTCGCTGAGATCGCGCGCGATACTGCTGCTGGAAAAACTGCGGGACCGTCTCGGGCTCTCATATCTGTTCATCTCGCACGATCTGGCGACCGTTAAATATCTCGCGGGCCGCGTCGCTGTCATGTATCTCGGCATCATCGTCGAGATGTCGAGCACGCACGAACTGTTCGCCGAACCGTTGCATCCCTATACCCGGGCGTTGCTGGCCGCGGTCCCGGTGCCGGATCCGGACGTGAAGCGTGACGAATTCGCATTGGCCGGCGAGATCCCTAGCCCGATCGATGTCCCGGTGGGCTGCAGCCTGCGCGGCCGCTGTCCGCTGGCCAAGCCGGTCTGCGCCGAGACTCCGCCCTTGCGCGAAGTTGCGCCCGGCCGGTTCGTCGCGTGCCATCTTGTTACCGGGCAAGTCGCCTGAACCCGATCGTCAACGAGGAGCTGGATACGTTATGGCTATTGTCCGATTTTTTTTCGCGGCCTTGAAGCCGGGAGTCAGTGCAGCCGACTATGAACGCTTCGAACGAGAGGTGGACTACGTCGTCGCCGGCAGGCTGAAGACCATCGTCAGCTATCGCACGCACCGCATCACCGAAACCGGAAGCGGCCTTCAGGGTGGTCCCTGGGATTATATCGAACGCATCGAGGTGACCGATCGGTCGGCCTATGAAGCTGAACTGGCCACCGCTGGCAAGGAATTGATCGACGAGCTCTACGACAAGTATCTCGACCGCTCCAAGACGGTATCTGTCTGGTCGGAACGCATCGAACCATGAGGTTTGCAGCCTCAAAGCTGGACCGAAAAGCCAACACCGCCAGGAAGGACTAGTGACAGTATTGGCGTCGATCTCCTCTGCGGATGCCGAAAAGCTCCTCGTGGAGTTGGAATCGACTCCGCTTTCCGAATTGCTCGATCAGGCGACGGCTCTGCGCCGCACGGGCCACGGAACGGTCATCAGCTATTCGCGCAAGGTTTTCGTCCCACTGACCCAGCTCTGCCGCGATGTCTGCGGCTACTGCACGTTTGCGAAGACGCCGAAAGAGGTCGCCCGGCCCTATCTCCTGCCCGAGGAGGTCCTTGCGATCGCCCGCGCCGGCGAGAAGGCAGGATGCCGCGAGGCATTGTTCACGTTGGGCGACAAGCCGGAGCTGCGTTATGCGGCCGCGCGCGAGGCTCTCGACAAGCTCGGATTCGCGACCACTGTCGACTATCTGGAATCCGTCTGCGCACTGATCCTGAGAGAAACCGGCCTGCTCCCGCACGTCAATGCCGGCGTGATGAGCGAGGCGGAACTGGCCCGGCTGCGCAAAGTGAGCGTCTCACAGGGCATCATGCTGGAAACCATCTCCTCGCGGCTCGGCGAGCGCGGCGGCGCCCATTTCGGTTCACCGGACAAAGATCCGCGCGTGCGGATGGAAACGATTGCCGCGGCGGGCCGCCTGTCAATTCCGTTTACGAGCGGAATCCTGATCGGAATCGGCGAGACGCGACTCGAGCGGATCCAGTCACTGCTCGCCTTGAGGGCGCTGCACGAACGTCACGGTCACCTGCAGGAAATCATCATCCAGAATTTCCGCGCCAAGCCGCGCACCCGCTTCGCGAGCCGGACCGATCCTGACCTCGACGATCTGCTGTGGACCGCGGCGACCGCACGGATCGTGTTCGGCGCAACCATGAATATTCAGGTGCCGCCCAACCTGAGCTATGATGATTTCCCGCGATTGCTGGACAGTGGCATCAATGACTGGGGCGGGATATCACCGGTCACGGCCGATCATGTCAATCCGGAAGCGCCCTGGCCGGACTTCGCCCGGTTGCAGGCCGCGACCGAACGCGCAGGACTCGCGCTCCGTTCGCGCCTGGCCGTATACCCCCGCTACATCGCGAATGCCGCCAAATGGCTTGACCGCGAGATAAGGCCGAAGGCCTTCCGTGCGGTCGATGCTATGGGCCTGGCGCGCGAAGACGACTGGACTCCGGGCTCGCTTGAACCGTTGCCGGTGGCGTCAGGCCGTGCGCGCTCCGATCGGCGCATTGATGCGCTGCTCGCCAGGGCCATGGCGGGAACGCGACTTTCCGAAGCCGACGTGACGACCTTGTTCTCGGCGCAGGGCGGCGACGTCGATGCCATTTGCTCAGCCGCCGACGAGCTCCGCTCGCAGGCCAGCGGCGACGTTGTCCGCTACGTGGTAAACCGCAACATCAACTACACTAATGTCTGCAGCTACCGTTGCAGCTTCTGCGCCTTCTCCAAGGGCAAAATGAGCGAACAGCTCCGCGGCGCGCCCTATGATCTCGCCCTCGACGAGGTTGCCCGCCGCGCGCGCGAGGCATGGGATCGCGGCGCGACCGAAGTCTGCATGCAGGGCGGCATCAATCCGCATTATACCGGCAATACCTATCTTGAACTGCTGCGCGCCGTGAAGACCACGGTGCCCGGGATGCATGTCCATGCATTCTCGCCGCTGGAAGTATCACAAGGCGCGACCACGCTCGGAATTCCGGTTCGCCGCTTTCTCGAAATGCTGCGCGATGCGGGCCTCGGCTCACTGCCTGGCACGGCCGCCGAAATCCTCGACGACGAGGTGCGCGCGGTGATCTGCCCGGACAAGCTCGACACGCAGCAATGGCTCGACGTGATCGGAACCTCGCATGAGGTCGGTCTTCGAACCACGTCGACGATCATGTTCGGTCATGTGGAACGTCCCGAGCATTGGGCTCGCCATCTCCTTCGCTTGCGCGATCTCCAGGCCCGAACCGGGGGCATCACCGAATTCGTCCCCCTTCCGTTCGTTCATATGGAAGCGCCGATGTCGCTGCGCGGGCAGTCGCGCATCGGGCCGACCTGGCGCGAGGTTCGCCTGATGCACGCCGTCGCGCGACTGACGCTCCATCCCCTGATTACAAACGTGCAGGCGTCCTGGGTGAAGCTCGGCGCGGAGGGCATCGCCGCGCTGCTGCATGGCGGCGTCAACGATCTCGGCGGCACCCTGATGAACGAAAGCATTTCGCGCGCCGCCGGCACGCTCCACGGCCAGGAATTTGCACCCGAGCAGATGGAGGCTGTCATCATCGCGGCAGGCCGCCAGCCCCGCCAGCGCACGACGCTTTACCAGGAGGTGTCGGACGAGCGACACAGGGCGAGCTTCAACGCGGCGCCGCTGGTCGATCTCGTCACGACCCCATTCGCCAGGCAGGCGAGCCGACGGTAATCAAACCAGCTGAACCGACACTTGCGCGACGAAGGAGAGTTTTCCTTGCTTAGAATTGGCTACAAAGCATCCGCCGAACAGTTCAGCCCCTCATCGTTGCTCGAATTCTCCTGCCTCGCCGAGCAACTGGGACTCGACTCGGTCTTCATCAGCGATCATTTCCAGCCGTGGCGGCACACCGGTGGACACGCGCCCTATTCCTTCGCCTGGATGGGGGCAATTGGCGCGCGAACCAGCCGCATCCTGATCGGCACCAGCGTGGTAACGCCGACCTTCCGCTACCATCCATCGATCGTCGCGCAAGCGGTCGGAACGCTCGGCAGCATGTTTCCGGATCGGATCATTCTCGGCGTCGGCACCGGTGAGTCCCTGAACGAAGTGCCGGCCACCGGCATGACATGGCCGGGCTTTAAGGAGCGATTTGGCCGCTTGAAGGAATCGATCGACTTGATGAATCGGCTCTGGCGCGAAGATCGTGTGAGCTTTGCGGGTCAGTACTATCGGACCGAGAGTGCAACGATCTACGATCGGCCGGAAAATCCGGTTCCGATCTATATCGCTGCTGCGGGTCCCTCTGCTGCTGCGCTGGCCGGCGAGGTTGGCGCAGGGTTCATCTGCACCAGCGGAAAGTCTCCGGCGCTCTATAGTGAAACATTGCTGCCGAAGGTCTCTGAGGGACTTGCAGCGGCGAAACGATCGAATGACGACATCATCGCATGATCGAAATCAAGCTGTCGTTCGATTCCGACGTCGCCCGGGCCAAGGAAGATACACGGCATTGGGCGGCGCTGGCGCTGTCTGCGGAAGAAAAGATGGGCGTCGAGGATGCTCTGGAGATGGAACGGTTGGCCGATGCCCTTCCGCTTGATCGGGCAGCGAGCCGATGGATCGTTTCCGCCGACGCCGACGAGGTCGTCGAGAAGGTCAGGCCGTATGTAGACCTTGGATTCCAACATCTCGTCTTCCATGCGCCGGGCCTCGATCAACAGCGCTTTCTCCGCCTGTTCTCGGAGCATGTCATGCCGAAGATGCGCAACGCATTCGGCGCACTGTGACTTGCAATTTGAATGCTGGGTGGGTCGGCACGAATCCCAAGCGCTCGAACCCCATGGCCAGGCTGTCTGGCTCGGCTTTCTCGCCCGCGGCGTTATCG
>JAEZEU010000106.1 GCA_023432885.1 Pseudomonadota bacterium
ATGCTGCTGATCCGCCCCCTGATCCAGGCAAACCAGGACCGTCACCGCAATCGTCACGTCTTTGTATTTTTCATCTTCCTTGTGGCGAACATTGGAGGATCGCTGACTCCTCTCGGCGATCCGCCCCTGTTCATAGGCTTCCTGAAGGGAGTGGATTTTCTCTGGACCATGACAGCGATGCTTCCGCCGATGGCCGTTGCGAGCGCTGTGCTTCTGATCCTGTTTTATTTCGTGGATCGTTATCATTGGCGGAAGGAATGCGCGGATTGGCCGACCAGCTTGGTCCCACGTCAGTTGAGGATGGAGGGACTGCATAATGTTCTATATCTGGCGGGCATCCTGGTTGCAGTACTTGGCAGTGGCCTGTGGAAGTCGGGCGTTCAGGTTCCGCTTGGGCTGGGCGTAGCAGTAAGCCTGGAAGCATTGGTCAGGGACGCCGCTCTCTTGGTGATCGGCTATTTGTCCTGGCGCACAACGCCCAAGACAATTCGCGTGGAAAATGCCTTCGCGTGGACCCCAATTCAGGAAGTGGCTTTCCTGTTCGCGGGGATTTTCATCACCATCATTCCGGTGCTCGCCATACTTCGCGCGGCAGGGGATGGTGCCCTGGCTCCATTGCTGTCGCTTGTTACCAGGCCCGACAACACTCCCATCATTGCTGCGTATTTCTGGCTGACTGGCCTGCTATCAAGTTTCCTGGATAACGCTCCAACGTATCTGGTTTTCTTCAACGTAGCAGGCGGCAATCCGCAGGAACTTATGGGCCCATTGTCCAGAACTCTGCTGGCGATTTCTGCGGGAGCCGTTTTTATGGGCGCCAACACCTATATTGGTAACGCCCCAAATTTCATGGTGAAGTCCATCTGCGAAGAGCGCGGCATTCGGATGCCCAGCTTCTTCGGCTACATGCTATGGTCCGGCGGCATATTGTTTCCGCTGTTTGTAGTCCTCACGTTCATCTTCTTCACTTGAAGATCATGTTCGCACCGGCACACCTCGATTTCAGAGATCCCGCACACGAACGGCGGCGCTGCAACGCCTGATCGCAGGATGCTGCGCCGATGCAAATTGCTTCACGCACACACGAGTGATCTCGAACCGACGCGTCTGCGCGAGGCTCAGGACAGATCGGGAACCAGGAATTTCCCCTGCGTCAACTCGACGCTGCGACCTTGGTCCTAGAAGCCAGTATGCGGAGATTGGGTACGTTCACAGTCCCTTGGTTGCTGGCTTTGACGCGGCAGGAAGATGAAAACCGCAGGACAATGAGCGCATTCGGCAAACCAAGAAACAAGCTGCTTTGTGAGCTGCCGCAGGACGAACTTGCTGTTCTGCTGCAAATTGCAGAGAAGGTGGAGATGCGTCCTCGACAGGTGCTGCATCATTGGCGCCTGCCGATGGAGTATGTCTATTTTATCGAACGAGGCTTGGTCTCGGTTTCCGCCAGGGTCAACGATGATGATTTTGTCGAGGCCTGGCTGATCGGTTCTGAAGGCATGGTGGGCTCTCCCCTGGTCCTGATTGATGACCAGCAGCTCCCACCGCATCGCCGGATTGTCCAGATCGGCGGAGAGGCTGTGCGGATTCCTGCGCGCCGCTTTCAGGCTGTCTTGCCGGAACTGCCGTCCACGCGCCGATTGCTTCAGCGCTATGTTCAGATGGTGCTGTTTCAGGCATCCCAGTTCGGCGCATGCAATGCCGTGCACTCGGTCAAGGAAAGGCTTGCGCGCTGGCTCCTGGTAGCGAGCAGTGGCCTCGAGAGCGACGATTTGCCGATTACACACGAAGTGCTCGGCCAGCTTCTCGGAGTGCGGAGAGCGACAGTCACGGAAGCCCTAGAGGTGCTGCAACGCGAGGCCCTGATACGCACGGCACGTGGCGTTATCCGCCTGGTTGACGCCGAGGGACTGCAGGCAGTCGCATGTGCTTGCTATGGCCTCGTCCACCGTGAGTACCGGCGGCAAATCCAGACGGCACGTGGACGGGAACGTGGACGCATCGCCCGCGAGGGCACCGGCACGGGCCTGCGATAGAATTCGCGGTCCATGGCGTCTATGACAGCTTCGATCGGCGCCGGCTCTCAGTTCCCAAACGAGTTCCTCTCCACGATCGCGACGTTGGCGAACCGAACACTCACGACGCAGCGCGCAGATAGCCGTCCGCGATCTCTAGCGTTCCTTCCGTCGCCTGAACGCATCGCGGCGCGCCTGGATATTGCGCCGATTCTCATGGATAAGGTTCGTGACCGCGATCAGTTGGTGCGCGTAGGCGCTCGCCACGCGGTCGATCCTGGCCTTGTCATCCATGGGCGGGGCGTAACGGTAGAGACCGTTTTCCACCGCCAGAAACCCGTCATCGACCAGCTCGGCAAGCGCCGCGATCGCTTCCGACTCGCGCACGTACAGGCGCCTTGCCAGTGAACGCGCGTCCAACGTTTCGGCAGGGCGCGCGCGGAAGAACAGCAAGGCCTCGAGATGAGCCACCGATCCGATGTGACCGAGCAGAAACTCCCTTATTTCTTCAGATAGCGCCTCTACAGACATTTGCGACTCGCGACCGAACCATCGAAAACGTGTCAGACATTCCGGTGCGGCGTTCAAGGCTCGGCGTGATAACAAACCGTCGGCAAGCGCTTCAGAACGTACGCTACCGTACATCACCTTATTTCGAAGCACTGCAGCCGCGATCCAGGTTCCCGTCGGCAGCTCGTACCTGCGCAGAATCTCGAATAAATTGCTGCGCGATTTCAATGACGTTGAAAGAGATCGAATGCATTGCTCGATGGAGGAGCGGCCGCGGCTTCGACAAGACGCGCACGTGGAAGCCTGAGGACGAAAGGTTGCCATTGCTCGTGCCGTCTCGCATATTGCGACGGGGGCACACATGGGCAGTTCGACCGAATCGATTGGACGCTTCCCGCAAGCGCGTTGTGAGCATTGCGAAGCGAAGACACCGCACCGTCACGAGCGACTGGCCGTGAACGGCGCGCAGGTTGCGCGGAGAGTCTGCATGATATGCAACAAGGATCAGACTCAAGACGTCGCCGCAGGATCCTGCTAGGCGCAACCGACTCGTCATCTCTTCGAGCCTGCAACTCTTCGAGCCTGCCCCGGAGGCGCAGTTTGCATGCCCATCAGATATAGCGACTTCTTCAAATACGCCATCGTCGCTCTCGCCATCACGATGGTGCTGGCGTTATTGCTCTCGCCTCATGCCGGCCGCATCGTGGAGCAATGGTCGCGTGCAGACGTCGAGGCGCGCTCCCGGCTCGTATTCCATGCCGTCGAGCCCTTGATCGACCGGGCTATCGAAGAACAGA
Organism: Pseudomonadota bacterium; assembly: GCA_023432885.1. Classification (GTDB taxonomy): domain Bacteria; phylum Pseudomonadota; class Alphaproteobacteria; order Rhizobiales; family Xanthobacteraceae; genus Bradyrhizobium. The sequence continues at coordinate 3,320 of JAEZEU010000106.1, forward strand.
CATGGTCGGGGCTTTCGGCGCTGTTCGCGCGCGTCGCACTCGACAAGCGCATTCTTGCCGCGGGCTATTGCGATGCGTCCGGCGTTTTGATCGCGGGGAGCCCGGATATGCCGGGCAGCTTCTCCTGCGAGAAGATCGCCCGCGGTGAGACGGAAAGCTTTTCACGGATCAAGGTCGACGCGCGTCCAATCCTGGTTGCGGGGTTTCCGGTCCTCACCAAGACCGGGCGGTCGTACTTCGTCATCCTGACCGATTTGAGTTTCGCCGAGGCGCGGTCTGCGCAGGTCCTTGCGTTCCTGCTTTCGGCCCTGGCGGGGGCGACGCTCGTATTGTTGCTGGTTGGTGCTGTTTTCGGCACACTCATGCTCCGCAGCTGGATGAAGTCGCTCAAGCGAGCGGTCGAGGAGATCCGTCACGGCAGCGGGGCATTGCCATCTGCAGCAACGCCGGCCATCGATCGCGAACTGCGCAAGCTGCTGCGCGAGTCCGAGTTGCTTTCCGTCAATGGGCAAACCGACTGGACACCGAAAGCGCTTCACGACCTGCTGGGCAGCGCTCTGCCGGGCGCCGAGGTCCTGGTTGTCTCAAACCGTGAACCCTACATCCACAATGGTTCCGAGAATGGGATCGTCGTTCAGAAGCCCGCGAGCGGACTGGTATCGGCACTCGAGCCGGTGATGCGCGCCTGCAGAGGCACCTGGATTGCGCACGGGAGCGGAAGCGCCGATCGCAATGTCGTCGATGCATTCGACAGGGTTCGCGTCCCGGAATCCTCGCCCGCCTACACGCTGCGGCGCATCTGGATCAGCGAGGAAGAACAGGACGGCTACTATTACGGCTTCGCGAACGAGGCCCTTTGGCCGCTCTGTCACATCGTTTTCGTCCGCCCGACGTTTCGGAAAGAGGACTGGCAGTTCTACCGGAAGGTAAACCAGCGCTTCGCCGATGCCGTCGTCGCGGAGTCAAAAACGGAAGATCCGGTGGTTTTGGTGCAGGATTATCATCTTGCGCTGGTTCCAGCGATGATCCGCGAAAAACTGCCGAAGGCGACGATCGCAACCTTCTGGCACATCCCGTGGCCGAATGCGGAGACCTTCAGCATCTGTCCATGGAGGAAGGAAATCATTGAGGGACTGTTGGGGAGCACTATTGTCGGATTCCACACTCAATTCCACTGCAACAATTTCCTGGAATGCGTCGACCGGTTTCTCGAAAGCCGGATTGATCGCGAAATACAGGCCGTCAGCCTGAGCGGCTCCCAGTCCCTGATCCGTCCCTATCCGATCTCGATAGAGTGGCCGCCGAAAGTGCTCGAACGTGTGGCCGACCGGCGCAGTTGCCGGAGCGAAGTGCTTGCCCGCTTTGGCCTGCCGGACGACGTCAAAATCGTCGCCGGCATCGAAAGGTTCGACTACACCAAAGGCATCATCGACCGGATGCGCGCCGTCGAGACGCTTCTGAGCAGGAAGCCCGCGTGGAAAGACCGGCTGGTTTTCCTGCAAGTGGCCGCACCGACACGGAGCAAGCTCGAATCCTATGCGCGATTGCAGACGGAGGCGGAAAGCCTCGCACACGAGATCAACACGCGCCAAGGCTGCCAACACGGGCCGATCATGCTCGTGGTGAACCATTACGATCAGGAAGAAGTCTTCAGGCTGTTCAGGGCCGCCGACGCATGCGTCGTGTCCAGTCTTCATGACGGCATGAATCTTGTCGCCAAGGAATTTGTAGCAGCACGCGACGACAATATGGGCGTACTGGTGCTTTCGAGCTTCACCGGCGCCTCCCGAGAAATGCAGGAGGCGCTGATCGTCAATCCCTACGACCCGGAAGATCTGGCCTCCGCGATCGATCGCGCACTTTCCATGCCCGTCGACGAGCAGATCGAGCGGATGAAGCTGATGCGAGCCCAGATCAAGGAAAACAATGTTTACCGCTGGGCCGGCAAAATACTCATGGACGCTGCAAGGAGTCGCAAGCGTCAGCGGCTAATAGGATCAGCTGATCTCGGGGAAATCAGACGCGTGGCCACGGCAGGCACGGCGCAGTCGGGCCTCCATCGAAAGACGCGGCTGCGAATCGTCGAGTAGCTTCCGCTCCCGAACTCGCGCTTGGACGCGCGTTCTCATAAGCAGCCATCAACCAGCACCAGCCTGCTGGTCGTGGTTCGGCGCCGCAGTGCGACCAGATCCTGAAAATCCGGGTCGGCCAGGAAAGCGGTTGCGTTGTCGCGCGCCGGGAATTCCAGAATCACCATTCGCTGCGGCTGCCAGTCGCCCTCCATAGGCGTGGGCTCCGCGCCCTGTACGATGTACCTTCCGCCATGCTCGCGGATGAACGCAGGTACCTTCTCGATGTATTCGCGAAACGATCCAAAATCGTGAACCGTCAGATCGAGTACGAGATAGGCCTTCATGTCTGGCTCCGATCCGGACATCGGCCGGTTCACTCACCATACGCAAACAGCTCCATCGGCTCGCTAAAGCCGCGTACCGGATATTCGCCGACGCGTTCGAGATCGAAATCGCCCTTGACCAGATCGGCGAACGCGCGGGACAACAGCACCTTTCTGCCCAGCTGTTTGGTCAGGGTCTCCAGACGCGAGGCCATGTTGACGGCGGGACCGATGACGGTGAAGTCGAGCCGGGTGAGCGAGCCGATGTTGCCGTACATGACGTCTCCGACGTGGACGCCGATGCCGTAATTCAGCGGCACGCGGCCAGCCGCACCATTGCTCTCATTCAGGGCAATCATGGCCTGACGGGCCTCGGTCACGGCATGCAGCAGATTTGCGCAGGCCGACGGCTGGCTGAGCGGAAAGATGGCGAGCAGACCGTCGCCGATGAATTTCAATATCTCCCCGCCATGTCGCGCAATCGGCTCCGACATCGCGTCGAAATAGCCGTTCAGGAGATGGATGACGTCATCGCGCGGCCAGTTATCGGAGATCCTGGTGAAGTCACGCAGATCGCAAATCATGATGGCGGCGCGCACCGTCGTTCCGCTTCCGCGCCTGGTGGCGCCGGCCAGGATCATCTCACCGGCATGTGACCCGACATAGGTTTCAAGCAGCGTTCGCGCCAGGCGGTTCTTGATGCGGATTTCGCTGACCAGCGCCAGCACAGGCACCAGCTTCAACAGGCTGTCTATATGCGCGTCGTCGAAACCGCCGGGTCGGTCGGTGGCGAAGGTCACCAGATGCCGCTTGCCGAGCGTATGATACAGCGGCCAGGCCACATAGTCCGTCAGGCCCTTGGCCCGCATTTCGTCGTAAATGGCGTGCTTCCGGCCCTGCGACGGGTCGCCTTCGAGATTTTCGCGCACCTCGGCGGCACCCTCATGGATTTCGTTGGCGGGACTACCGATGTATTCGGATCTCCCCCTGACGTCGTAATCGACTCTCGAAATCTCGGCTTGGCGCATTCCGTCGGCCCACATGATCCGCGCACCGAGCCATTGCGGATGATGGATCAGGAAATGCAGCGAGGCCCGCTTGACCGGAATGCCCGCCTGCTGAAGACGCCAACACAGCTCAGCGAAAATATCGTCAATGAACCGCTCATCGCGCGTGCCAGTCGCCAGCCAGTGGATAACGTCGCTGTCTGAAGATGCGATGCCGGAATCGATAAAGGGCGGCGAGTCCATGGCTTTGCTCCCGGTGTGACCCGATCGGTCCGCTTGATTTCCTCCGACGCCGCCTAGTGACGTGGATCGGCCATAGCGGGAATGGCCGGACGCGCGATCGCTTCGATCACTGTCCCAGCTAGCTAGTAGCCCGCGCGCTGATTACAACGTCTTCGTCTCGTTGAGCCCGCTCTGCCAGGTCGAGGGCTGGGTCCCAAAGCCGCGCTTGGCGCGGGTGCCGAGCCAGTAGCCGAATTGGGGCGGGACGTTGCGGAACGGGCCCTCGACCCCGAGTTTCAGCGCAGCGTCCATCGGCCAGTTCGGGTTGTTGAGGATCTCGCGGCCGACGGCGATCAGGTCGGCCTGCTTCGCGCGCAGGATGTTTTCGGCCTGGTCGCCATGGATGATCAGGCCGACCGCCATGGTCATGATGTCGGCATGGGTTTTGACATATTCGGACAGCGGCACCTGGTAGCTGTACTTGATCTCCTTGCCGAGTATCGGCGCGACGTCGGTGATGCCGCCGGAGGAGCAGTCGATGAGATCGACCCCCTTAGTCTTGAGGATTTTTGCCAGCCGCGCGCTCTGCTCCGGGCCCCAGCCGGCATTGTCCTCGACCGACAGGCGCACGAACAGCGGCTTCCCCTCGGGCCAATGCGCGCGCACCGCTTCAGTCACTTCGATAATGAAGCGCATGCGGTTCTGCTCCGAGCCGCCATATTCGTCGGTGCGCTGGTTGGATTTTTCGGAGAGAAATTCGTGCATGAGGTAGCCGTGCGCGCCGTGGAGTTCCAGCACGTCAAAGCCGGCTTCGTTGGCGCGGCGCGCCGCGCTGCCCCAGGCCTGCACCAGGTCCTTCAGCTCGCTTCGCTCCAGCGCCCGCGGCACCGGCCATTTCTCGCTATGGGCGATCGCGCTTGGCGCAACAGGTGTCCATTCGTCCCAGTCCTCGATATCAGCGGTTCGCGTCAGCGGCCTGTCGCCCTCCCACGGACGCGTGGCGCGCGCCTTGCGCCCGGAATGACCGAGTTGGATGCCGGCCAGCGAGTTCTGCTGTTTGATGAATTTCGCGAGCCGGCTCAGCGGCTCGACGAACTTGTCGTCCCAGATGCCGAGATCGCCGACCGTGCCGCAGCCGCGCCGCTCGACCTTGGTCGACTCGACGATGACAAGCCCTGCCCCGCCGGCAGCGAATTTGCCGGCGTTCATCAGGTGCCAGTCGGTCGGAAAGCCCCTGATGGCCGAATACTGGTGCATCGGCGGCACCACGATGCGATTCTTGAGCTCCACGCCGCGGATCGTGACAGGTGAAAACAACAGCGTGCCGGACATCAGCGCTTCCTCGCTGGCTTTTGAAAGCCCATCATTCCCCGGGCCCTTATTCGGATTCAAACGATAGCGGCGGCGCGTTCCGCGGCAAGTCCGGATCGTTGCATGGCCGCCTCGATTTTCGTACACCACGGCCGTTATGACCGGCTGCTCCCTCTCCCCCGGCTCCGCCGACGTGCTGCTGTTCGACCTCGGCCGCGTGGTGCTGGATATCGATTTCGGCCGCGTGATGCGGATCTGGGCTGCTCACGCCGGCTGTGAGCCAGCCGAGCTTGCCGCGCGCTTCGTCGTCAACGACAGCTTCAGGCATCACGAAACCGGCCGGATCGACGATGCCGCGTTCTTCCAGAACTTGCGGCAGTCACTCGGCATCGGCATTTCGGACGCGCAATTCCTCGAAGGCTGGAACGCGCTCTTCGCCGGCGAGATCCCGGGCATTGCGGCCCTGCTGTCACGCGCCGCCGCGCGCCTGCCGCTCTATGCCTTCTCCAATACCAACCCGCCGCACGTCGCGCATTTCTCGACAGCCTATGCCGACGTGCTCGGTCATTTCAGGGAGCTGTATCTCTCCTCCAGCATCGGCCTGCGCAAGCCGGAGGTGGAGGCTTTTCATCACGTGGTGAGCGCGATCGGCGTGCCCGCTCCCCGCATTGTATTTTTCGACGATTCCGCTGAAAATATCGCGGGCGCGCGGGCATATGGCCTTACCGCTGTTCAGGTCAGATCGTCCGACGACGTGGCGAGCGCGCTCGCCGCGCTCGGGATATAGGGATTTCCGCAACCTTGGAGTTTTAACTTGGCCCTGATGCCGGTGACCGACGCGCTTGCTGCGATCCTGGAAGGCAGCGAGCCGCTCGGCGAGGAGATCGTTCCGCTCGACGCTGCCTGGCACCGGATTCTGGCGCGCGATGTCGCGGCCAAGCGCACCCAGCCGCCGCTCGCGATGTCCGCGATGGATGGTTACGCCGTGCGCGCGGCCGATGCGAAAGATAGTTCAGCACGGCTGAAGGTGATCGGCGAGGTCGCGGCGGGGCGGCCGTTCGGCCGCACGGTCGGCGCCGGCGAAGCGGCACGCATCTTCACCGGCGGAGTGATTCCCGACGGCGCCGATGCCGTCATCATCCAGGAAGACACGGCCGCCGACGGCGACAGCATCACCATCACGGAAGCTGCCGTGAAGGGGCGTCACATCCGGCCGGCGGGCGTCGATTTCCGCGAAGGCGACGTGCTGCTCGCAAGGGGAACCCGTCTCAGCGACCGGGACCTCTCTCTTGCCGCGGCCATGAACTATCCGGAACTGCCGGTGCGGCGCCGCCCGAAAGTCGCCGTGCTCGCCACCGGCGACGAACTCGTGATGCCCGGCACCGCGCCCGGTCCCGGCCAGATCGTCTATTCCAACGGCTATGCGCTGCGGGCACTGGCCCGCGCAGAAGGCGCCGAGACCATCGATCTCGGCCTTGCCGCCGACACCCTCGCGGCCACCACGGATGGCATCCGCCGCGCCCGCGCGGCCGGTGCCGATGTGCTGATCACAATCGGCGGAGCCTCGGTCGGAGACCATGATCTCGTCAAGCGCTCGCTGGAAGCCGAAAGTGTCACCATGGCGTTCTGGCGGATCGCCATGCGGCCGGGCAAGCCGATGATGCACGGCCGGCTCGGGGCGATTCGGGTGATCGGCCTGCCCGGCAATCCCGTCTCGTCCTACGTCTGCGCCTACCTTTTTCTGGTGCCATTGATTCGCGCCCTGGCGGGCCGATCCGACGTTCATCACACCAGGGAAACGGCGCTGCTCGGCCGCGACGTCGCCGCCAATGACCAGCGCGAAGATTATCTGCGCGCACGCCTTGAGCGGCGCGGCGACGGCGAGTGGATCGCAACGCCCGTCAATCATCAGGACTCTTCGCTGCTTGGATTTCTCGCTGCGGCACAAGGGTTAGTGATCCGTCCGCCCTTCGCACCGGCAGCGGCTAAAGGCAGCGCCGTAGACATCCTGCGCCTTCCGGATTGATTGGCTGCTTCGCCGTTCCCGATAAAAGCTCCTTCCATTCACCCAAAATTAAGTAGTTGCGGAACACATATCGAACATATAGTGTCCGTTCATGATTTGTTTCGAGCGGTAGTGTTTTTCGAACTCGGCAGCACAGAGTCTCGAATTGAACGACGCGCTTACCAACCGGGGATTGCTCGCGATGCTCACGCGCAAACAGTATGAACTTCTGCGTTTCATCAACGAGAGGCTCAAAGAGGCCGGCGTGCCGCCTTCCTTCGACGAGATGAAGGACGCGCTCGACCTGCGCTCGAAATCGGGCATCCACCGGCTCATCACGGCGCTCGAGGAGCGCGGCTTCATCCGCCGCCTGCCCAACCGGGCCCGCGCCATCGAAGTGATCAAGCTGCCGGAGCTTGCCGGCGCCGGCGGCTCCAGCCGCCGCGGCTTCACGCCGAGCGTCATCGAAGGCACGCTGGGCAGACGCTCAAGCAACGCGCCGGCGGCTGACGAGGGCGGCGAGCGCCCCGTGGCCGTCCCCGTCATGGGCCGGATCGCAGCCGGCACGCCGATCGAAGCGCTGCAGACCCGCAGCCACACCATCAGTGTACCGCCGGACATGCTCGGCTCCGGCGAGCATTACGCGCTCGAAGTACGCGGCGACTCCATGGTCGATGCCGGCATTCTCGACGGCGACATGGCGCTGATCCAGCGCAACGACAGCGCGGACACCGGCGACATCGTGGTGGCGCTGATCGACGAGGAGGAGGCGACGCTGAAGCGTTTCCGCCGCCGCGGCGCCTCGATTGCGCTCGAGCCCGCCAATACAGCCTATGAAGTTCGCATCCTGCCGCCCAACCGCGTGCGCATTCAGGGCAAGCTGGTCGGGCTGTACAGGAAGTACTGATCGTCAATCACGTCTGGGCTCGCGATGCGGCCCGGACGTCCATCGCTCCAGAAACCCGGCGTTTTCCGGCGTAGCGATGCTTGTGCGCTGCATCCGTGATGATAGCACGTCTGGGAATCTCGAGACGCAATTTCGAAACGTTCAAAACGCATTTGTGATCGCGCTGGCTCTTGGCCGCCAAATAATTGCCCACGACGCGTAGCAACCTTTCACACGTGTCCACTTTGATAGTGAGGCCCGTGCCTCCATGATCTCGGCCCGAGGGCCGCGTTGGCAAAAAGTGACAAAGCGGTTTTCGGACAAGATCATGCTCAAATGAGCTCGGTGACGCGGGTAGCTATCTCGAAGGAGGAGCAATCCGATGTGCGACTATAGTTTGCGAGCGGTGGCGTCTCGGCCGGCCGAGGTTGGCGAAACTCTAATCACAACGACCTTCCGCGGTACTTCCACCCGCGGCTTCGCTTCAGCGAGTGATCCGAATACCGCGGTGTGCATGCTGCCAGGAACCGAATTGGCATTTGCCGAGAGTGTCCGGTTCGACAGCCGCTGGATCTGGCCGAAAACGCTGGATTTCCGCGTCGGCAAGTTCGGCGTGGTCGATCCGCATATTCCGGACCGGCACCATGACGCGGTCGAATTCCCGGATGGGACGTCCGTACTGGTGACCCAGCTCTGCGAGGGCCAGCGCGTGACCGTGCTGCAGCTTCCGGTCAAGGAAGGCCAGCAGGAACTGAAGAAGATGGACTCCGAGCAGCCAGCGCAGCCTGCTCCGCGTCCGATCGTGGCCGGCTGAGCGGCGTTTAGTCCTCGGCCTGCATGTCGGCTTCCGACGGGGTCGCGTCGACTGCCTGACCGGCGGGACGCGATACCGGAGCGATTGTCTCGCCATCACTGGGGTCGCCGCCTACGGACGGCGACCAAGGTCGGTGGATGCCCTTTGGCTTCACCGCATCGACGGAAAAACCCTCACGCGTTGCACGAAGTGCCAGCGCGCCCTGCCGCCCAAGGCGGTTCGCATCGATGACCGATGCGCGGCAGGGCGAAGGCGCTTGTCTGACCGTCACGATGACCGCAGCGCGTTCGCAATCGTCGGCCATTGCTTCCGGCCGCAAGCTCAGCGCCACCAGGGCGCCGTTGGCAGTTTGCGTGACGCAGCCGGAATTGTCGCATGAGACGCCCTCGGCGAGCGAGGCGTCGGTTACAGTGCGCGCATCCGCATCGGCTGCGAGCCATTCCTTGACGGCGAAGGCGTCCTTGCCGCCGCGCATCAGGTGCAGCCGGCCGTCCTTACCGCGCACCGCGACGTTGCGGCCATCGCCCGCAATCAGGATGTCCGGCCGCGGCGCGCCGCCTGCCCAGACGATGGCGAGCAGCAGCACCCCTGCCCCGCTCCAGCGCAACGGCGTCCGCAACAGGCCCATCAGGATGATGCCGAGGCTCGCCACAACCAGCGGGCCGATGCCGAAGGCGGCCATGCGGCCGACCGCGCCGGGAAGGTCCGCGACCCATCGCGCGACCGCAACCATCCAGTCGATGCCAAGGCCCATCAGCCACCAGAAGAATCCATCGAAGCCGAACGGCATGGCGGCAAGGCCAAGAAGGCCCGCCGGCATCACCAGCGCCGAGACCACCGGCATCGCCGCGAGATTGGCCACGACGCCATAGGGCGTGATGCGGTGAAAATGGAACGCGGCGTAAGGCATGGTGGCAAGCCCGGCGACCAGCGAGGCCAGCAGCAGCATGACGAATTCGCGCCCGCCCCACAGCGCCACGCGCGCTGTCGTGGAATTGTCTGGCGTCGCAAACAGCGCAGGCATGCCGATCTGCACCAGCGCCACGAGGCCCAGCGTCGCCGCAAACGACATCTGGAAACTCGGATGCACCAGCGCTTCCGGGGCGATCGCCAGCACGATCAGGGCTGCGACCGCCAGTGTGCGGAAAGTGATGGCGCGGCGATCGACCATGACCGCAATCAGCACCACCGCCGTCATGAAGAAGGATCTTTGCGTCGCCACTTCTGCGCCCGAAAGCAAGAGATAGAAGGCGGCGGCCACCAGCGCGCCCGCCGCCGACCATTTCTTGATCGGAAAGGAGACGGTAAGCGCCGGCACCAGGGCCAGGACGGCGCGGATCGCAAAGAACACGATGCCGGCGACCACGGCCATATGATAGCCGGAGATCGACAGCACGTGCCCGAGGCCGGAAATGAACATCGCATCGTTGACAGGCTCGGAGATCGCATCGCGCCGGCCGGTCAGGAGCGCGGTGGCAATGGCGCGCCTGTCGCCCTGCAACACGTTGCGGATGCGCGCATCGATGGCGTCGCGCAGGCCCTGCATGAAGGCGGAATAGCGCAAAGCCAGCCCGCCGCCATCGGGCGGCTCGACGGTCCTGATCGATCCCATCACGAAACCGGAGGCGCCGATGCGCTGGAAATACATGTCGCGCCCGAAATCGTAGCTGCCCGGCCGCTGCGGTGACATCGGCGGCTGCAGCCGCGCCTTCACCTCGACGAAGCTGCCGACGGCGGGCGCCGTGCCCTTCTTGACCGACAGCCGCACCCGCTCGAGCTTGATCTGGCCGCGCGGGCTTTCCATGGAGACCACCCGCAGGACGAAGCGGTCGGTGCGCTCGCGGATGTCGCGCGTCTCGACGAAGCCTGTCAGCGCCACCGAATAGATCGGCCGCGCCAGCACGCCATGGGCGACGCGCGCGGTCTTCCAGCTCGCCATGGCAAAACCCGCAGCAGCGGCCGCGAGCATCACCGCTGCTGGAAATACCTTGTGCCGCCTCAACAGGAATGCCGCCGCGCAGAGCGCGACGGCGACGGTGGCGGCGACCGCCAGCACCGGCTCGTGGTCGGCGGCAAAATAGAAGGCGATGCCGGTGCCGAACGCCACGGGCACCCACGGCAGCAGCCTCCCGGCGCCCGTCTCGGCACGCGCCCATCCGCGCAGCGTCTCGACCAAGGCTGCCCATGCGCGAAAATCCGACGGCGCATAGCCACCGGCCTGCGCGGCCGTGGCGGCGCGCGGCGGCCATGTCCCCGCATAGCCTCGCCTGCCCCCCGGCGTCTCACCCTGCTCGGCCACGCAACACCCTGTGATCCCGACGTGGACACAAGGCTACCGGAAGGCGAATTTTGCAGAAAGCGGAACGGATGGAGAAAGTCAGGGAGAACGAGCGTGCGCCGCTAGCGTACCTGTTCGATCAGCGGCGCTGTGGACGAGACGTGGTGACTGACGATCTTCCAGTCGTCCTCTTCGCGGATGATGACCCAGGTGATTTTGACCGTGAGGCCCGCTGCATCCACGGAAAACTTGGCGGTGCCTGCCATGTTGACTACGTCCGCGCCGGCCGCCTCGGCCGACACGCCGGTGAATTGAACGCTTCGCGCATTCCAGCGCGGCAGGCCGGTGAAGTACGACTTCAGGCCGTCCCGGCCGCGATAGAGCATCGGGTTCGAGCCATAGAACAGCGCGTGCCTGGAGTAGAGCGAGGAAAGCGCGTCCACGTCGAGCCTTGCGAAGGCTGCCGACCATCTTGCGATGAGATCGGCAGCGATGTCGTCGGCCGCGCTTGCCATGGGCATCACCCCTTGCCGCTGACTTCCTTGGCAAAGGTATCACGCAGGCCAATGGTACGGTTGAATACCGGACGATCCGCCGTGGAGTCGGGATCACGGGCAAAATAGCCCTGGCGCTCGAACTGCATCGGCTCGGGCGAATTGCTCTGCGCGATGGCGGGCTCGATCCGCGCGTCTCTCAGGATTTCCAGCGACTGCGGGTTGAGGTCGGCGGCGAAATTGCCCGCATCCGGGCTCGGCTTGGCGAACAGCTGGTTGTAGATGCGGATTTCGGCAGGGAGCGAATCCTGCGCGGAAAGCCAGTGCATCGTCGCCTTGACCTTCCGCCCGTCGGGTGCGTTGCCGCCCTTGGTCGCGGGATCATAGGTGCAGCGCAGCTCGACGATCTCGCCGGCGGCATTCTTGATCGCCTCGCGGCATCTGATGAAATAGGCGTAGCGCAAGCGCACCTCGCTGCCCGGAGAGAGCCGGAAGAATTTTTTCGGCGGGTTCTCCATGAAATCGTCCTGTTCGATGTAGAGCTCGCGGCCGAACTTGATCTTGCGCGTGCCGGCGGTGGGATCGTCGGGATGATTGACCGCCTCGAGCTCCTCGACCTGGCCTTCCGGATAGTTCTCGATCACGACCTTGAGCGGCCGCAGCACCGCCATGCGGCGCTGGGCCGTCCTGTTGAGATGCTCGCGGATGCAGAATTCGAGCATGCCGACATCGACCACGCTGTTGGCCTTGGCAACGCCAATGCGCCTCACGAATTCGCGGATCGCGGCTGGCGGCACGCCGCGGCGCTTCAGGCCGGCAATGGTTGGCATGCGCGGATCGTCCCAGCCTGCGACATGGCCGTCGCGCACCAGCTGCGTCAGCACGCGCTTGGAGAGCAGCGTGTAGGTCAGGTTCAACCGGGCAAATTCGTACTGATGCGGCTCCGACGGCACCGGCAGCTTCTCGATGAACCAATCGTAGAGCGGCCGGTGGTCCTCGAACTCGAGGGTGCAGATCGAATGAGTGATCCCTTCGATGGCATCCGACTGGCCATGGGCGTAGTCATAGCTCGGATAGATGCACCATTTGTCGCCGGTGCGCGGATGGTGCGCATGCAGGATGCGGTACATCACGGGATCGCGCAGGTTGATATTGGGCGAAGCCATGTCGATCATGGCCCGCAGCACCCGCGCGCCGTTCGGGAACTCGCCCGCCTTCATGCGGCGGAACAGGTCGAGGCTTTCCTCGACCGAGCGCTCGCGGAACGGTGAATTCTTGCCGGGCTCGGTCAGCGTGCCGCGGTTGATGCGGATTTCCTCCTGCGACTGGTCGTCGACGTAGGCCAAGCCAGCCTTGATCAGACCTTCCGCCCACTCATAGAGCCGTTCGAAATAGTCAGAGGCAAAGAACAGGTTGTTGCCCCAGTCGAAGCCGAGCCAGCGGACGTCGGCCTGGATGGAATCGATGTATTCCTGCTCTTCCTTCGTCGGATTGGTGTCGTCGAAGCGCAGGTTGCACTGGCCGGCAAACTCCTGGGCGATGCCGAAATTGAGCGCTATCGACTTGGCATGGCCGATATGCAAATAGCCGTTCGGCTCCGGCGGGAATCGGGTCACGATCCGGCTGTGCTTCTTAGATGCTAGGTCGGCCTGGATGATGTCGCGGATGAAGTCGCGCCCTGCCTCGGCCGTCACCGGTTCTGTCGTCATTAACGGGTTCCTGATTTCTGGCGGCCCTTCTGCCAAATTCGACCCCGCCCGCCAAGTCTTCTTGCTGGCTGGTGGCGCCGGTTGGGCTTTAGTTATGGCTGGTTCCTGCTATACACCAGCGCCCTTTACCGCCTTGCCAGCCTGATCATGACCTCCACCATCGTTACCCGCTTTGCTCCTTCGCCGACCGGCTTCCTCCATATCGGGGGCGCGCGCACCGCGCTGTTCAACTGGCTCTACGCCAGAAAGCACGGCGGCAAGATGCTGCTGCGAATCGAGGACACCGATCGCGAGCGCTCGACCGATGCCGCGATCGCGGCGATCCTGGACGGGCTGAAATGGCTGGAGCTGAACTGGGACGGCGACGTCATCTACCAGTTCAGCCGTGCCGCACGGCATCGCAAGGCCGCCGAGCAGCTCCTCGCCGAAGGCAAGGCCTATCGCTGCTACGCCACGTCGGAAGAGCTCGCCGCCATGCGCGAGAAGGCGCGCGCCGAGGGCCGCACCCGCCTCTATGACGGCATGTGGCGCGACCGCGACCCCTCGACGGCCCCATCAGGGATGAAGCCGACCATCCGCCTCAAGGCACCGCAGACCGGCGAGACCGTGATCGAGGACCAGGTGCAGGGCCGCGTGGTCTGGCAAAATGAGAACCTTGACGACCTCGTGCTGCTGCGCGGCGACGGAACCCCGACCTACATGCTGGCGGTGGTTGTCGACGACCACGACATGGGCGTGACCCACGTCATCCGCGGCGACGACCACCTCATCAACGCCGCGCGCCAGAAGCAGATCTACGCTGCGCTGGGATGGGACATCCCGAGCATGTCGCACATCCCGCTGATCCACGGGCCGGACGGTTCAAAGCTCTCCAAGCGCCACGGTGCGCTCGGCGTCGATGCCTACCGCGCCATGGGCTATCTGCCGGCGGCGCTGCGAAATTACCTGGTGCGGCTCGGCTGGAGCCATGGCGACCAGGAGATCTTCTCCACGCAGGAGATGATCGATGCGTTCGACCTGTCCGGCATAGGACGCTCGGCCGCGCGCTTCGATTTCGCCAAGCTGGAGAACCTGAACGGCCTCTACATCCGCCAGACCGACGACAGCACGCTGGTCAGGCTGTTCGAGGACGTGCTGGACTACGTCGACGGCGGCGCGGCGCTGAAGGCGAAGCTGAACGAGACGACCCGTGCGCAGCTGCTACAGGCGATGCCGAGCCTGAAGGAGCGGGCCAAGACCCTGATCGAGCTCATCGCCGGCTCCTATTTCATCTTCGCCGACCGGCCGCTGGAGATCGAGCCAAAGGCGCAGGCGCTGCTGACGGGTGACAACCGCGTGCTGATCGGCAGGCTGCGCAGCGTGCTGGAATCCGTCTCCCCGTGGAGCGCAGAGACGACCGAAGCTGCCATGCGGAATTTCGCGGAACAGAATAACCTCAAGCTCGGCGCGGTCGCCCAGCCGCTGCGCGCGGCGCTGACGGGACGAACCACCTCGCCTGGAATTTTCGAGGTCCTGGCGGTATTGGGACGCGACGAATGCCTCGCCCGGCTGGACGATCAGGCGGCCTAGAACTTCGGTTCTGAGAACCGGCATCCTCCTCGTTCGAAAACGCTCTGGGAACCCCTGCCTGCGTCCATCTTGCAGCGCACAGGCCAATACGATACCCATCTTCCGCCGCCCTCTGAACAATCAGGCCGAGCTCAGCGTTCTCCTCGGAGAAAGCATACAGCCAGCCCGATTTTCACAACGATTTCATCGGGGACTACGACGATGGACGCCAAATCCAACAACAAGACAGCGACCCTCACGGTCGGCAACAAAACCTACGATTTCCCGATCCTGAGCGGCACCGTTGGGCCCGATGTCATCGACATCGCCAAGCTCTATGCGCAGGCGGGCATGTTCACCTACGACCCCGGCTTCACCTCGACCGGAAGCTGCCAGTCCAAGATCACCTATATCGACGGTGACGCCGGTATTCTCGAATACCGCGGCTACCCGATCGAGCAGCTCGCCGAGCACGGTGACTTCCTGGAAACCTGCTACCTGCTGCTCTACGGAGAGCTGCCCACCAAGGCGCAGAAGCAGGACTTCGACTATCGCGTCACCCATCACACGATGGTGCACGAGCAGATGGCCCGCTTCTTCCAGGGCTTCCGCCGCGACGCCCATCCGATGGCGATCATGGTCGCGGCCGTCGGCGCGCTGGCCGCGTTCTATCACGACTCCACCGACATCAACGACCCGCAGCAGCGCATGATCGCCTCGATGCGGATGATCGCCAAGATCCCGACGTTGGCGGCGATGGCCTACAAATACACCGTCGGCCAGCCCTTCATGTATCCGAAGAACTCGCTCTCCTTTGCCGAGAACTTCCTGCACATGTGCTTCGCGGTGCCCTGCGAGGAATACAAGATCAATCCGGTGCTCGCTGACGCACTGGACAAGATATTCATCCTGCACGCCGACCACGAGCAGAACGCCTCGACCTCGACGGTGCGCATCGCCGGCTCCTCCGGCGCCAATCCGTTCGCCTGCATCGCAGCCGGCATCGCCTGCCTGTGGGGCCCGGCACATGGCGGCGCCAACGAGGCCGCACTCGCAATGCTGTCCGAGATCGGCACGGTCGACAAGATTCCGGACTTCATCAAGAAGGTGAAGGACAAGAACAGCGAAGTCCGGCTGATGGGTTTTGGCCACCGTGTCTACAAGAACTACGATCCGCGCGCCAAGATCATGCAGAAGATGTGTCACGCCGTGCTGAAGGAAACCGGCCACGGCGACGACCCGATGCTGAAGGTCGCGATGGAGCTGGAAAAGATCGCGCTCAACGACCAGTACTTCATCGACCGCAAGCTGTACCCGAATGTCGACTTCTATTCGGGCATCACGCT
>JAEZEU010000180.1 GCA_023432885.1 Pseudomonadota bacterium
GCGAGGACACCACT
This sequence comes from Pseudomonadota bacterium, assembly GCA_023432885.1. Classification (GTDB taxonomy): domain Bacteria; phylum Pseudomonadota; class Alphaproteobacteria; order Rhizobiales; family Xanthobacteraceae; genus Bradyrhizobium. Next base: position 15 of record JAEZEU010000180.1, read on the forward strand.
CTCGACGGGTTATTGCTGTGACATCCTTTGGACGTGTGATCTCCGTGCGCGGTTCGCTGGCCCGGGTCGGGCTGCTGGCGGCTAGCCACATGCCCATTTCCGAAGTGCGCGCAACGGTCGGACGCTTCGTGAGCATCCGCTGTTCCGGCTCGATCATCGTGGCCATGATCACTGAAGTTTCGTGCGAAAACCTGCCGACCGCCGATACCAACTATATCGCCATTGCATCGGTGGACCTGCTGGGTGAAATCCTCAATGCGGCCGACAAGCCGAAGTTCCAGCGTGGTGTCACCCACTATCCGACGATCGGCGACACGGTCGAACTGATCTCAAGCCAGGAGCTGCGTACAATTTACGCCCCGTCAGGGTCTGACCAGATCAACGTCGGTACCCTCCAGCAGGACCGCTCCGTCCTCGCCTATGTCGACGTGGAGGAAATGCTGTCGAAGCACTTTGCGATTCTGGGCTCGACCGGCGTCGGTAAATCAACCGGCGTGTCGCTGCTGCTCAATGAAATCCTGAAGGCGCGCCCCAACCTTCGCCTCTTCCTGCTCGACGTCCATAACGAATACGGCCGATGCTTCGGTGACAAGGCGTTGGTGCTCAACCCTCGCAACCTGAAGCTGCCGTTCTGGCTGTTCAATTTCGAGGAAATCGTCGACGTGCTGTTCGCCGGCCGTCCCGGCGTGCCCGAGGAACTCGACATCCTCGCCGAAGTGATTCCGCTGGCCAAGGGTATCTATACCCAGTACCAGAACGCCGACCGCATCGGCTTGAAGCGCGTCGATCCCAAGCAGGTCGGCTACACCGTCGACACGCCGGTGCCCTACCGGCTGCAGGACCTCGTCTCGCTGATCGACGAACGCATGGGGAAGCTGGAAAACCGGTCCTCCCGCATCATCTACCACAAGCTGATTTCGCGCGTAGACACCGTCAAGAACGACCCGCGCTACGCCTTCATGTTCGACAACGCGAATGTCGGCGGCGACACCATGGCCGAAGTGATCAGCCATCTGTTCCGTTTGCCGGCCAACGGCCGGCCGATGACGGTGATGCAACTCGCCGGCTTCCCGGTGGAAGTCGTGGACTCCGTAGTGTCGGTGCTCTGCCGCATGGCGTTCGACTTCGGCTTGTGGAGCGACGGCGTCTCGCCGCTGTTGTTCATTTGCGAGGAAGCGCATCGCTACGCCTCGGCGGATCGCAACATCGGCTTCGGGCCGACCCGCAAGGCGATCTCGCGCATCGCCAAGGAAGGGCGCAAGTACGGCGTCTTTCTTGGGCTCGTCACTCAGCGTCCCGCCGAACTGGACGCCACCATCATCTCCCAGTGCAACACGCTGTTCTCGATGCGCCTTGCCAACGACCGCGACCAGGCGCTGTTGCGCTCTGCAGTTTCGGACGCGGCGGCGAATCTGCTGTCCTTCGTGCCTTCGCTCGGCACCCGCGAGGTGCTGGCCTTCGGCGAAGGTGTGGCGCTGCCGACGCGGCTGCGGTTCAAGGAAGTGCCGCCGCATCAGCTGCCCCGCGCCGAGACGAAGATCTCGGCCGCACCCTCCGTTTCAAGCGGTCAGGACACGCATTTCGTCAGCGCCGTACTGGAGCGTTGGCGCGGAGCCACCTCCAGCCGCGACAGCCAGGGAGATTCCAGCTTCAGCCCGTCGCAGCGTTACGAGCCGCGCGCGCCGGAGCCGCGCTATGAACCGCGCGCTCCCGAGCCGCGCACCGTCGAAGCGCCGATGCTGCAGCCTTCGCTGGGCCTCGATCCCGATCGTTTCTCGCTGCTGAAGAAGCCGCTGCGCTAGGCGCCTTGCGCCACCCGTGCATTCGATTAAGGTCCCGGCAAAGCCAGCCGGGACTTTTCTCATGACGCAGCCGACCGCGACCCGCTTTCCGACGCCGTCACTCGACAAGCTGCCGGAAGATATCCGCAGCCGCATCCTGGCGGTGCAGGAAAAATCCGGCTTCGTGCCGAACGTGTTCCTGACGCTGGCTTACCGTCCGGACGAGTTCCGCGCATTCTTCGCCTATCATGACGCGCTGATGGAGAAGGACGGCGGGCTGACCAAGGCGGAGCGCGAGATGATCGTGGTGGCGACCAGCGCCGCCAACCAATGCCAGTACTGCGTGATCGCGCATGGCGCGATCCTGCGCATCCGCGCCAAGAATCCGCTGATCGCCGACCAGATCGCCGTCAATTACCGCAAGGCGGACATCACGCCGCGCCAGCGCGCGATGCTGGACTTTGCCATGAAGGTGAGCCGCTCGGCCGAAGAAGTGTCGGAGGGCGATTTTGCCGATCTCGCCGCCCACGGCTTCTCCAATGACGACGTCTGGGACATCGCAGCGATCTCGGCCTTCTTCGCGCTGTCGAACCGCTTGGCCAACGTCACTGCGATGCGACCCAATGACGAGTTCTACCTGATGGGCCGGCTGCCGAAGGGAAACAGCTAATCCGACGCCGGCCCGCACCAGCCGGGCAGGTAGATCGCGTCTTGGCCCTTCGCCAGAGCAAGGCTCCTTTCCATCGCCTTGGTGAAATCGGCTTCCACAGCTTTGCGCGATAGTCTGCGGCGCAGGAAATCAGCCCACAGGAACTCGCTGAACGGCGTGGTGTCCTTGGCAAAACCGCCGGCGCGGCGCAGTTCACCGGCCAGGCTGCGGAACGGATCGTCCTTCAGGGCCGCCACCGACTTCGGGATGTCCTTGAAGTGCCGGCGCTCGCCCTTGGCATCGTAAGGATAGCACCAGCGCTTGTTGTCCATGACGCCCCAGAAGGCGTCGCGCCCGACCATCGAGAGATTGCCGATTACGGTGACAAGGATGTCCTTGACGCCCTCATCGTACAGCGCACGGGCCAGATGGTGATGATCGACCACGTAGTAGCGCTGGTCGGGCCCGAGCACGACCGGAATCATGTGCTTGCCAAGCAGCCCTGCGCGTTTCTTGTCCGACTTGTGCCCGCGCCACCGCTTGCGCTTCTCCTTTACCTCGCGCATCCCCACCGTCATCTGGGTCGGACGCAGCGACAGGATCGGGACCGGATGAACGTAGGGTTCGCGGACATTCGCCATGGCCAAAGCCCTCCTTGGCGCTGGGGATCGCGGATTGCACGGGTTCCACTATGTCACGGCGGCAAGGGCAGTAAAATGCCGGTCCGCCGCCTTATGAGGCGCTTCAAAGCGCTGGGGCGATCACGTTGATGTCACGTCAACATTTGCTGTGAGTCGAGCGCTACCCATGCTAGAAAAGAAGGGGAGATGTCTTCGGACCGACAACAGTGAAAACCCAGCGGCCTATAAGCTCGGATGATGACCATCGCGTCGTCAAATTCCGGCCGCGCACATCGGCTCAGCCGCCCGGCCGCGCGCCGCACAACATACCGCAAGAGGCGAACGGCCTCTCCCGTTATGAGCGCAGGCACGAGGAACCGGACGATTTTCGCCACCGCATGCTGGCCAATCTCGCGGCCTTTGCCTTTACGGTTGCGCTCACCGCAATCGGCATATGGCTGGCGATGAGCATTGCCGAATTGCGCAGGACCCAGGACTGCGTGCTGATGGGGCGCCGTGATTGCGCCCAGATCTCCTCCATCCCGCGCGGCTGATTTTCCCATCCGCCCGGCCGCCCTTTTGGGCCAGATTCCGGCTTGCCAGGGCCGGTCAAGCTCCATTGAACTAAGGGCCCCGCTCCGTTATACGGGCACTCGACTCCGGATCAGGGAAGCGGGCATTCCGGGGCGACGGGCCTCGCGTCTCCCACATCAATCGGAATATCCTCAGCATATCAAAGGCTTAATGATGTCTTCAACATTCGAGCAGATCGCCAACATTATCGCTGAGACCTGCGACATTCCGCGCGATACGATCAAGCCGGAGAGCCACGCGATCGACGATCTCGGGATCGACAGCCTCGACTTCCTCGACATCGCCTTTGCCATCGACAAGGCATTCGGAATCAAGATGCCCCTCGAAAAGTGGACCCAGGAGGTCAACGACGGCAAGGCCACCACCGAACAGTATTTCGTGCTGAAGAACCTCGCCGACCGCATTGATGAGCTGGTCGCCGCCAAGAATGCGGGCGCCGGCACGGCCTCCTAAGTCGCAGTTATGAATCTCGACTATTTCCAACTGATTGATCGCATCGTCGACCTCAACCTCGACGGCAAGACGATCACGGTCGAGGCCCAGATCCCCGAGAAGCACACCGTCTTCGAGGGGCACTTCCCGGGCTTTCCGATCATGCCCGGAGTCCTGCTGACCGAAGCCATGGCGCAGAGCTCCGGCTGGTTGATCCTTGGCGTGTTGAAGTTCGAACGCATGCCTTTCCTGGCGATCGTCAAGGAAGCCAAGATGCGCGGTTTCGTCAGCCCTGGTCAGTTGCTGACGATCGAGGCGAAGCTCGAGCACGAAGGCTCCGGCTTTGCCGTCACCAAGGCCAAGGGCCGCGTTGGCAAGGAACTGAAATGCAGTGCTGAAATAACCTTCGGCCTTGCCCCCTTCCCTGATCCCCTCTTCCGCACGCACATGGACGCCATGGCCACCAAGATCGGCTTCCCGCTGCAGGCAGTCACCCAATGAGCCAGAAGGAAGTCTGGATTACCGGCATCGGCATCGTGTCGTCGCTGGGCGAAGGGCTGGATGCGCATTGGGATGCGCTGAACGCCAAGCGCGTCAATATCGACGAGACGCGCTTTGCGCCCTATGTCGTGCATCCGCTCGCGCCGGTCAGCTTTGACGCGCAGATTCCGAAAAAGGGCGACCAGCGCCAGATGGAGGCGTGGCAGCGCATCGGCACCTATGCCGCCGGCCTTGCGCTCGACTCCGCCGGAGTCAAGGGCAAGCAGGAAATCCTGTCGCGGATGGACATGATCGTCGCCGCCGGCGGCGGCGAGCGCGACATCGGTGTTGATCAGTCGATCCTCAACGCTGCCGCCAAGGGCAACCTGGCGCCCGGCTTCCTGAACGAGAAGCTGATGAACGATCTGCGCCCGACGCTGTTCCTCGCGCAGCTCTCCAACCTGCTCGCCGGCAATATCGCGATCGTGCACGGCGTCTGCGGCACTTCGCGGACCTTCATGGGCGAGGAAGCCGCCTCCATCGACGCGGCACGGATCGCGCTGGCGCGCATCGAGGGCGGCCAGAGCGACATCGCGCTGATCGGTGCGGCGCATAATGGCGAACGCCAGGACCTGCTGGTTCTCTACGAATTCGGCGACTTCAACCTGAAGGGCAAATACGCCCCGCTCTGGTCGCGTGACAAGGCGCATGGCGGCTTCGCCCTCGGGTCGGCCGGCGCATTCCTAGTGCTGGAATCGCGCGAACATGCCGAGGCCCGCGGCGGAAAACCCTACGCCAGGCTGAGCCGCGTCATTGCCGACCTTGCCGCCCGCAAGCAGCCGGGGGCAGTGACGAGGTCGCTGGAGGGAATGTGGCCGAAGCTCGGGGTTTCTTCCGAAACCGGCTACCTGATCTCCGGCGCGACCGGTGCCGAGCCGGTGACGTCGGAAGAGAAGGCCTTCCTGCAGAAGCACCCCGGCTATGCCGTGCGTTCTACGGGTACGATGTTCGGCCATACGCTGGAGACCCAGTTCCCGCTTGGCCTTGCGCTGGCGGCGCTGTCGATCTCGCGCGGAGCGCTGTTCCCGCCCAACGACCCCACTGGTTTCGAGGTTGAAAAGACTGGGGCGCCGGATCAGATTGTCGTCGAGGGTGCCGGCCACTGGCAGGGCGAAGGCCTGGCCCTGGTCGAGGCGCTCAAGTAGCAATCGCGGACGAACCGCGAGATGCGGATCGTGCGCCAGACGGGGGACACATGTCAGCACCACGCGATAAACTCGGCAGGCCGATCGTCGTCGTCACCGGCATGGGCCTTGTGACCTCGCTCGGCGCCGGCAAGAAGGACAATTGGGACCGACTGACCGCGGGAGAATCCGGCATCCGCACCGTGACTCGATTTCCGATCGAGGGGCTGAAGACCACGATGGCCGGCACGGTCGACTTCGTCACCGTCGATCCGTTCTCCTCCGCGGGCCTCACCGAGCGGCTCGCCCATATCGCGACCGAGGAGGCGCTGGCGCAGGCCGGCATCGGCACCCGGGGCGATTTCCCGGGCCCGCTGTTCCTGGCGGTGGCACCGGTGGAGTTGGAGTGGCCGCAGCGCTTCGAACTCGGCCGCGCCGTCGGACAGCAGGAGTTCGGATATCGGGAGCTGTTGCAGGCCAGCGGCGGCGGCAGGTTCGCGGCCTACCACCATCGCTTCATATTCGGCTCGATCGCCGGCAACCTCGCCGAAACCTACGGCACCAAGGGCTCGCCGATTTCGTTATCCACGGCGTGCGCTTCCGGCGCAACCGCGATCCAGCTCGGCGTCGAAGCCATAAGACGCGGCGAGACCGATGCGGCGCTCTGCGTCGCGACCGATGCCTCGGTCAATCCGGAAGCCATGGTGCGCTTTTCTCTCCTGTCGGCGCTGTCGACCCAGAACGATCCGCCGCAGGCGGCCTCGAAACCCTTCTCCAAGAACCGCGACGGCTTTGTGATGGCCGAAGGCGCCGGCACTCTGGTGCTGGAAAGCTATGAGGCCGCCGTCGCGCGCGGCGCAAAGATCCTCGGTGTCGTCGCCGGCTGCGGTGAGTTGACCGATTCCTTCCACCGCACCCGCTCCTCACCCGACGGCAAGCCTGCGATCGGCTGCGTGCTCAAGACGCTGGCCGATGCCGGCATGGCGCCGGAACAGATCGATCATATCAATACGCACGGCACCTCGACGCCCGAAAACGACAAGATGGAGTATCTGGCGACCAATGCCGTGTTCGGCGAGCACACCTCGAAGATTCCGGTAACGTCGAACAAGTCCGCGGTCGGGCACACCATCTCGGCCGCAGGCGCGGTCGAGGCCATCTTCTCGCTGCTCACGCTGGAGCATCAGCGCATTCCGCCGACCCTCAATTACGAGAACCCGGACCCGGCGATTCCCTTCGACGTGGTCGGCAACAAGTCCCGCGACGCCCGCGTTACCGCCGTCATGTCCAATTCGTTCGGCTTTGGCGGACAGAATGCGTCGTTGATCCTGACCCGGGAGCCGGCCTGAGCGTTTCCGCCGTCATCTCGTGATGAACCGTCTGCTCCTTCTTCGCATCAAGGCGCGCCTGCGCGATGCGCTAAAGCCGATCAGTGAGGCCGTGGTGGGCGGCGCCACGATCGCATTGCTGCGCACCACACGCCTGTTCGATCCGGACAAGACGGCGAACTTCTTCGGCCGCGCCACGCAAGTTATCGGCCGGCGGCTGCGCGAGGACCGCATCGGCCGCGAGAATCTCAAGGCGGCCTTTCCCGAGAAGTCGCCGGAAGAGATTGAAAGGATTCTTTCCGGCGTCTGGGACAATCTCGGGCGCATCGGCGCCGAGTTCGCCCATCTCGACCACATCTGGGACTACGACGTCGATCATCCCGAGAAACCAAGCCGTATCGAATTCAGCGCGCGCTCCAAGGAGCTGTTCGACATGCTCCGCGACGACGGCAAGCCGGCGATCTTCTTCGCCAGCCATCTCGGCAATTGGGAACTTCCGGCGCTCGGCGCCGTCGCCCATGGACTGGATGCTGCGATCCTGTTTCGCAGGCCCAACAGCGAGGCGGCCGACCGGGCCATCGAACGCATCCGCTCGGTGAAGATGGGTACGCTGATTCCGGCCGGCCGCGACGCTCCCTTCAAGCTCGGGCAGGCGCTGCAGAACGGCCAGCACATTGCCATGCTGGTAGATCAGTGGTTCACAAATGGCGTCGAGGTCACCTTCTTCGGCCGCAAGACCAAGGCCAATCCGACGCTGGCGCGCCTGGTGCGGCAGGTCGAATGCCCGATCCACGGCGTCCGCATTATTCGCCTTCCCAATCACCGCTTTCGCGCCGAATTGTCCGAGGAGGTAAAGCCGGTGCGGGATGCCTCGGGCCAGATCGACATCCAGGGCACGATGCAGGCCGTCACCGACGTGATCGAGGGCTGGGTGCGCGAATATCCGGACCAGTGGCTGTGGGTGCACCGAAGGTGGCGTTGAGTTTTTCGATGCGCCGTCGTTCCGGGGATAGTGCGCTGTACCGGACCCGGAACCTCGAGATTCTCAGGTGAGCAGCTTGCTCCTGAGTTCGTACTGAACATCGCCCGGACGACCCTACGGTCACCTCCCCGTCTTCACCCTCGTCCACAACCGGTTGATGATCCGCTGCGTCGCCGGATCACGCGTGTTGATGACGAACAGCTTCTGCAGCGTCGCCTCGTCCGGATAAATATTCTTGTCGCCCAGGATCTTCGGATCGATCAGCTTCTGGCTCGCCAGATTGCCATTGGCGTAGGACAGGAAGTTGGAGTTCTTCGCGGCCACGTCCGGCCGGTACAGGTAGTTGATGAGTTCGTAGGCTTCTGCGACATTCTTCGCATCGGCGGGGATCGCCAGATTGTCGAAGAACATCTGCGCGCCCTCTTTCGGGATCGTGTAGCCGATCTCGATTCCGTTCTTGGCTTCCACCGCACGGCTGCGCGCCTGCATCACGTCGCCGGACCAGCCGACCACGAAGCAGATCTCCCCTGAGGCCAGCGCTCCCAGATATTCCGACGAGTGGAACTTGCGCACGAACGGCCTGATCTTGCTGACGAGATCGGCGGCCTTTTCGAGATCGGCCTGCTTGGTGGAGTTCGGATCGATGCCGAGATAGCTCATGGCCGCCGGCAGGATGTCGTCGGCTGAATCCAGCATATGGATGCCGCAATCCCTGAACTTCGACAAATTCTCCGGCTTGAATACCATGTCCCAGCTGTCGATCGTTGCGCCGGGCCCGAGGATTTTCTCCACCATCCTGACGTTGTAGCCGATACCGGTCGTGCCCCACATGTAGTTGGCGCCGTACTTGTTGCCGGGATCATAGGACGAAAGCTGCTTCGTCACGAACGGCCACTCGTTGGCGAGATTTGGCAATTTCGATTTGTCGAGCGGCAGAAACACCTTGGCCATGATCTGGCGCTGCAGGAAATAGCCCGTGGGCACGACGACGTCATAGCCGGACTTTCCTGCGAGCAGCCGCGTCTCCAGCGTCTCATTGGCATCGAACGTGTCATAGACGACCTTGATGCCGGTCTGCTTGCTGAAGTCCTCCAGCACTCCGGGCGCCATGTAGTTCGACCAGTTGTAGAAATTGACGACACGCTGTTGCGCTGTCGCGGGAGCCGCAAGCGCCAGCGCCACCACCGCCGCAATGGCAAGACCGGTCTTCGTCATCTTGCCCCCTTTCGCCGATGCACCGCATCGGCCAGGCGCTCCAGTGCCGTATCAAGCGTGGCGTCCTTTTTGGCGAAGCAGAAGCGTACGACCGACGTCACCGGATCCTGCTCGTAGAACGCGGACACCGGGATCGCCGCCACCTTGTAGTCGTTGACAATGCGCCGGCAGAACGCCTCGTCGGTTTCGTTCAGTCCGAGTGGCGAAAGATCGACGGTGAGGAAGTAGGTGCCCTGTGACTTCAGCACGGGAAAGCCGATGCTCTCCAGCCCCTTGGTCAGGCGATCCCTGCTCCGCGCCAGATCCTTGCGCATGTCGAAGAAATACTGATCCGGCTTGTGAAGGCCATAGGCCACCGCGGCCTGAAGATTGGGCGCCGTGGTGAACGTCAGAAACTGATGCACCTTGGACGCGACGCGAAGCAGCGGCGGCGCGGCGCAGACGAATCCTATCTTCCATCCCGTCAGCGAGAAGATCTTGCCGGCGCTCCCGACCTTGATGGTGCGGTCGCGCATGCCGGGGATCGTGATCAGCGGGATGTGCTCGCGGCCGTCGAACACAACATGTTCCCAGACCTCGTCGCAAATGGCGATGCTGTCGAACTCCTGGCAAAACCGCGCCAGCAGTTCGAGGTCTTCGCGCGGATACACCACGGCGGCCGGGTTGAGCGGGTTGTTGAACAGCACGGCCTTGGTTTTCGGATTGAACGCGCTCCTCAGCATCTCCTCGTTGAGCCGCCAGTCCGGCGGCTCAAGCCGCAGCAGACGCGGTATGCCGCCGGCCTGGCGGATGATCGGCAGATAGGAATCGTAGACCGGCTGGAAGCAGATCACCTCGTCGCCGGGTTCGACCACGGCGAGGATCGAGGCGGTCAGCGCCTCCGTGCCGCCGGAGGTCACCATCACCTCCGTCATGGGATCGAGCTTCAGTCCGTGCCAATGCCCATAATGCGAAGCGATCGCCTGCCGCAATTCCGGGATGCCCATCATCGACGGGTACTGGTTGTACCCGTTCACGGAGGCATCGGCCGCCGCCTTGCGGATATCCTCGGGGCCGGGATCGTCGGGAAATCCCTGGCCGAGATTGATGGCGTTGTTGTCGCGCGCAAGCTGCGACATCGCCTCGAAGATGGTGACCGGCAGGTCGCCAAAGACCTTGTTCAGGGTGGGCATCTAGGGTCAGCCGCCAACCTTGGTCGGCAGCCCCGCAGCCTTCCACCCGAGAATGCCGCCCGCGAGATGCTTGTCGTAGGGAAGCCCCGCGGCCTGGGCCGCCAGCGATGCGGTCACCGAGCGTTTCCCCGAGCGGCAGGCGAACACCACCTGCTTGCCTTGCGGATCGGGAATGAAATCCGGATCGAATGTCGAGAGCGGAACCACCACGCCGCCGGGATAGGCCTCGGCGGCAACCTCGTTGGGTTCGCGGACATCGACGAGGAGATAGCGCCCCTCCTCCATGCCTTTGGACACCTCCTGCGGTGTCAAATCCTGTACTTGGTCGGCCACGCCACATCCTCCCACAACCGCCGGTCCGAGGGCGCAACGCCCCTCAATTCGGCGGCCAAAGTCGCCTCTCGTGCGGGGAAAATCAAGCGGCGCAGTGCGCCGAAAGAGAGGATGAAATTCCCTTTGATCGGGCATGATCCTGAAGGTGCCGCCCGGTTGGATCACGCCTAGATCGTCACCTGCGTTCCGACCTCGACCACGCGGCCCGTGGGGATCTGAAAATAGTCGGTGGCGTCATTGGAGCTGCGGCTCAGCGCGATGAACAGGTGGTCCTGCCAGCGAGGCATGCCGGAATGGGCGGCCGGCTTCAGCGCGCGGCGCGACAGGAAGAACGAGGTCGACATGATGTCGAACTGCCAGCCGAGTTTGCGGGCGATCGCCAGCGCCTTTGGCACGTTGGGCGATTCCATGAACCCGAATCTCAACGTCACCTTGGAGAAGGTAGCGCTGATCTCCTCGAGCCGCACCCGCTCGGAATCGTCGATCCGCGGCGCCGGCGCGGTCTCGATGGTGAGAATGACGTTCTTCTCGTGCAGCACCCTGTAGTGTTTAAGGCTGTGCATCAGTGCGGTCGGCGCGCTCTGGGGATCGCTGGTCAAAAAGACTGCGGTGCCCGGCACCCGCTGCGGCGGACGCTTCTCCAGCATGGCGACCAGCTCAGCCAGCGGAAACTCGAGCTTGCGCGATTTCTCGAACAGCAGCCGGCTGCCGCGCCGCCAGGTGTACATCAGCAGCATCACCACGCCGCCGAGCAGCAGCGGCACCCAGGCTCCCTCGAACACCTTGAGAAGGTTCGCCGCCAGGAAAGTGAGATCGAGAAGCAGGAACGGCGCGATCAGCGCAGCGGCGGCGATCGGCGACCACCTCCACACCTTCCAGATCACCACAAAGCCCATCATCGCCGTCACGACCATGGTGCCGGTGACCGCGATGCCGTAGGCGGAGGCCAGCGCACTGGAGGAGCGGAACAGCAGCACCAGCAGGATCACCGCGAGGAACAACAGCAGGTTGATCTTGGGGATGTAGATCTGGCCGTAGTGCGCTTCCGAGGTGTGGCGGATCTCGAAGCGCGGCATCAGCCCGAGCTGGATCGCCTGCCGGGTCAGCGAATATGCGCCGGTGATCACGGCCTGGCTCGCAATCACGGTCGCGAGGGTGGCAAGCGCCACCATCGGAATCAGCGCCCACTCCGGAAACATCAGGAAGAACGGATTTTCGATCGCCTTGGGATCGGCGATCACGATTGCGCCCTGCCCGAAATAGTTCAGTGCCAGCGACGGCAGCACGATAAAGAGCCAGGCGGCCCGGATCGGCCTTTTGCCGAAGTGACCTAGATCGGCATAGAGCGCCTCCGCGCCGGTGACGGCAAGGAATACGGCGCCGAGCGTGACGAAGCCGATCATTCCGTGATGGAGCATGAAGGAGACGGCATGGAGCGGATTGAGGGCCTGCAGCACCTCGGGATG
>JAEZEU010000361.1 GCA_023432885.1 Pseudomonadota bacterium
CGATCAGGATCACCACCGGGTCACCGAAGCCTGTCAAAGCCTCGGGCATGGTCAGGACACCGGTGAAGTAAAGCGCCAGGGCGGCCCCGATCGCGACGACGACCGCGGGCACCGGATTCCAGGCGAACAACACCAGCGCCAGGCCAATGATCGACAGCGTGACCGCGATCTCGTTCACGGGATCACCCGGACTAGCCAGCGCGGTACATCGAGCGCTCAGCGAGCGCAACGAGTTCAATGCGCCGACTGTAAACGTATTCCATGGTTGGTCCCTCTCTCAGGTGTGACCGTGTCCTTCCCTCCATCTCAATAGCCGAGTGCAGCTCCGTCGCCTCGCGGGTCCGCGCCCCCCTCATAGAGCCCTTGTTGGCGGTCGACCCGGATGGCATGCGCGTGCCCCAGATTGTCGTTCCAATCAGTGACCATCTGAATCGGCTGGCCTCGCCGTTTCAGCTCCCGCGCGACCTCATCGGAGATGCGTCCTTCGAGCGAGAGATTGCGCGTGCGCGTGCCCCAGGTGCGGCCCATCAGCCAGCGCGGGGCCTCGATGGCCTGCTGCACGTCGTAGCCGAAATCGACGATGCGGGTTATCAGCGCGGCCTGCGACTGCGGCTGCCCTTCGCCGCCCATCGATCCGAAAGCGAGATAGGGCTTGCCGTCCCGTACCAGCAGCGCGGGAATCAAGGTGTGGAACGTTCGCTTGCCCGGTAGCAGGTGATTCGGATGCTTCTCGTCGAGTGCAAAGAAGGCGCCGCGGTTCTGCAGGATGATTCCGGTATCGCCGCCGATCACGGCGCTGCCGAAGTCATGATAGATGGACTGGATCAACGAGACGACCATTCCGTCACGGTCAGCGGCGCAGAAATAACAGGTATCGCCGTCGGGCGGCCGCCGCTCGTGCGGATGGACGTAGTCGATACCCGCGGGCACCTTGGAAATGTCGAGCGCACGCTCGGGATCGATCAGACGGCGGCGCTCGTCGGCGTAGGCCTGGCTGATCAGTTTTTGCACCGGAATGCTTACGAATTTCGGATCGGTCAGCCATTCCTCTCGATCGGCGAATGCGATCTTCACCGCCTCGGCGATGTGGTGATAGTAGTCGGCCGTGCCCTCCCCCCAGGCGGTCACGTCGAACCCCTCGATCAGCTTGAGGATTTGCAGGGCGGTAAACCCCTGCGTATTGGGCGGCAGTTCATATAGATCATAGCCGCGATATGTGGCCGTGATCGGCTCGCACCATTCCGCCTGGAATGCAGCGAAGTCGCCGGCCGCCAACGGCGAGCCTTGCGGCTGCAAGCCCGCACAGATGCGTTCGGCGATCTCTCCTTCGTAGAAGCCCTTGCGCGCCCCCTGCCTCGCGATCTGTTGCAGCGAACGGGCAAGGTCGCCCTGCACCAGTCGCTGGCCTTCGCGGGGAACGCGCTTGTCAGGCAGGAAGATCGCTGCCGTTGCCGGGTGGTTCGTCAGAATCGGTTCGTCCTGCACCAGCCAATCGGCAAGCGAGCGAGTGACCGCCATCCCGTCGCGCGCATACGAAATGGCGGCTTCGAACAGCTTGCTCCAATCGAGGCGGCCGAACCGTTCATGCGCCAGACGCCAGCCGTCGATTGCGCCCGGCACAGTCAGGACACTCAGCGGACCTCGCGCCGGAATTTCGTTGTCCTTACTGCGCGGACGATAATAGTCCAGCGTGGCGGCGCGTGCGGCGGGCCCGCTGGCATTGAGTCCATGGACGCGTCCGCTGCCCGGCTCCGCGATCAACCAGAATCCGTCGCCGCCCAATCCGGCCATGTGAGGGTAGACCACGCACAATACGGCGTTGGCGGCGATGGCGGCATCAACGGCGCTGCCTCCGAGCTGTAGCATGTTCAGCCCTGCCGCACTGGCCAGGTAATGTGGTGTCGAGACCACTCCATGCGGCGCGTATGTCGGGGGGCGGCCCGTGCGGGGGCCATTGGGATGACTCATGGTCGCCTCCTGATGCTCGGCGCGGGATGGCCCGCTGGAGAAGGCATCCCTTGTTTCGGGCCGCAGCAGCCGCCGCCGCGGCCCTTGCGGGGAGCTACGAAGTCCGGTCGTCGTACTCCATGCCGACGTCGCGGATGGTGTCGGCGGAGTGATCCATGTAGCGCGTCCAAACGGGCAGCACGCCGCCGGCGACAAGACTGAGGAAGCCGATCCACCACACCGGATCATGGCCAGCCGCCGTGCCCCAACTGGTGATCGGGAACGCGGCAAGCAGCAACACCAACGCGAGAGTCTCTGCCTTCAGCTTCTTATCCATGGCGCCCTCGGCCTATCGAGCCCAAACAACCAGTCCGATCGTTGCCAGGCCCGTCAGGATCGCGACGATGACAGTCCAAGGCATCGTGATGCGCAGAACCGCGCCCTCCTGGCCCTTCACGCCCGCGACACTCGTGCCCAGCACGACGTTGGCGGGAGCGATTGCATTGCCATAGGCGCTGCCGGCCGCTTGCGCGGCAATGATGGTCTCTCTGGACATGCCGTGCAGTTCAGCGACGCTGCTCTGCACGCCGCCGAAGAGCACGCAGGACGCCGTGCTGCTGGATGTCATGAACGCGCCGAGGGCGCCGATCACGCTCGCGATGCCGGCGTACACCAGCGGCGGCGAAACAGCGGCGATGCCGTAAGCGAGCGTGAGGACCTGGCCGCTATGGTCCAGGATACGGCTCGTCACCAGGAACGCGATCACCGGGACCGAAGCGGGCACCGCGTCAATGAGCAGCGCAGAGCCGATGCGCTCCGGCGTGTGGCGCTCGGCCCAGGCGCGGTAGTAGCCGCCGGCGCTGTACACGATCCAGACGATGATGGAAGTGATCAGCAACATCATGCCGGGATGGGTAAAGACCGTGATCGGTGCATAGCGCTCGACCGCGGCATTCTGGATGCCAAATCCGGTTTCGACGGCGGGGAACGGCAATCCGATCTGAAGCTGCCGCATCAATTCGTTGACCTGCGGAATCAACAGAACGCCGAGGGTCACGCTCGACAGGATAACGTACGGCAGGAACGACATCGACAGGCTCATCACAGGCGCGGCTTCCTTTTGATCGCTCGCCTGCGCGTCCATCATAGCCGGCCGTTCCGGAATCTCCTCGATCGGGATCGGCTCACCGTATTTCCGCCAGCGGGACAACGGATAGAGCGCGAGAAGTGCGACGGCTCCGGCCAGGAAGGTCGAAAGCTCGGGGCTGAACAGCGCGGTCAAGAGCTGGCCAACGCCGAGAATGGTGCCGAGGATCAGCACCAGCGGCCAGGCATGGCGCACCGCCGGTCCCTTGCCGTAAAGCCATACGACAAGCAGGCCGCCCAGATAGGTGGGTATGAGGATCAGCAGCGCCGCTTCATAGGCGGCCCTGCCGACGTCTTCGACATCCGATACTCGCAGCAGCGCCAGCCACCCGACGCCGAGGGTGCCGAAGAATCTGGCCCAGGCATGCGCGAGAACACCCATGGCGACTGCATAGACCGGCTTTACGCCAACGGTGATCAGCAGCGGCACGACCACCGCGACGGGGGCGCCGAAGCCGGCGATGCCCTGCAGGAATGAGGCAAACACCCAACACAGCGCGAGGACGATGAAGAGATCGTTTCGGCTGAATTTGGCGATGCCCTGCCGCAGTGCATCATAGGCGCCGGCCTGCTTCGTGATCTGGTACAGCAGTAGCGCCGGCCAGATCACATAGAGGATGAAGACGGCGTCCCAGACGCCCTTCGCGCTTGCAACAGCCAACGTGTCCCAAGGCGTGCGAAAAGCAAGCAACGCCACGATGGCGGCGGTGAACATTGCCACCGGCCCGGCTTCGGGTGCGCGCCAACGTAATGGAACAAGGAACACAAGGAGTGCGACGATCGGCAGGATCGCCAACACCCAGTGCAGAAGATCAACCGGGACGTGCGCTGCCTCCATGCATTCCTCCGCAATGGCGCCGCTAGCCCGGCTAGTGCAATGCCACTCAAACGCGAAAATGTCAACGATACGCACTCAACGGGCGACTGCATTCCGATGCACGAACTGCAAGACCTTCCTGTTTCCTGGATCTATCAAGTTAGTGCTCGATGAGTCCTTGGCGGCATCTGCGATGGCACCGATACAGCTTCGCTTCGCTGATGAGGCGCGTTGACAGATGTATCGATACGACCAGCAGACCAGTCGACTTCGCGGCTCGCGGCGCAAGGATCACCTCTCGAGCGCTGTTGCCACAACCGACACGCGCGCAATCTCGACTTACAAGCGTTATGGACTTCGCTATGCTCCCGCGGACAACTTCGGGAGGAGAAACGCCATGAAACTGACAGGCGGATGCTATTGCGGCGCAGTACGTTACGAGGCCGAAGGCGAGCCGATGATGATAGCGCAGTGCCACTGCCGCGAGTGCCAGTACATCACCGGCGGCTCACCCAACATATTCGTGGCGATGCCGCCTGCCGGATTCAAATACACGAAGGGAACGCCAAAACAGTTCACCCGCAAGGATCTGGAAAGGCCGGTCACCCGCGAATTCTGCGCCGAATGCGGCACGCATATCGTGACCCGCCCGAACCGACCGATCGTGGTGATCAAGGTCGGCACGCTGGACGAGCCCGGCGAGATGATGCCGAACGTCGCGATCTACACTATCGACAAGCAGCCGTTCCACCACGTGCCCGAAGGCATGCCTGCGTTCGAGCGATTGCCGCAGCGGTAAGGCGAACGATTTCCGCCGTCGTTCCGGCACTGGTCCCGGCCGCGACGACACTTTGCCGGCGAGGACAACGCGCAGTCTAGGCCGCCGCGAGCGCCATTTCGTCGGCGCGCACAACGCGGTCGCGCCCCTCACGCTTGGCGGTGTACAGCGCCTGATCGGCGATGCGCATGATGCCGGCAAGATCCGTCTCGCCGCGCGCCACCGTGAAGCCGATGCTGATGGTGATCCGTTCGCAGATATCGCCGCTCCTGATCTCGCGACGCGCGCAGGTGCGGCGGATCTCCTCCGCATGAAGCTCGGCCTGCTCGCGCGAGATGCCGACCATCAGCGCGGCGAACTCCTCGCCGCCGTGACGCGCCACCAATCCGCCGTGGCGCTGCGAGAATTCGCGCAGCACGGCGGCGATTTCAATCAGCGCCTTGTCGCCGAACGCATGGCCAAAGCGATCGTTGATCGATTTGAAGTGGTCGATATCGCACATGAAGACGACGGCCGGCACACCGGAATGGCAAGCCGCACGCAGTGCCCGCGTCGCCGCGTCGTCGAAGCCGCGGCGGTTCATGAGCCCTGTAAGCTTGTCGGTCTGCGAGATGCGCGACAATTCGCGGCGGGTCAGGGTCAGTTCCTTCGTCAGCCGCGCCGAGCGATAGCTCAGGATGCCCGACACCACTGCAGAGATCGCGGTGGCCGCGCACATGCTGAGGACGATGACGTCGCCGACGCGGACCAGCGCATCGGGATTGCCGCCGAGAGTCATCAGCGTGATGGTCGCGGTCATCGCCATGCTTATGCCGGTCGAAACGGCGATGCGCCGAATCGTCTGGCGCGTGACGTCGGTATCGGTCGTGATCTGAAAGCTCATGAGTCCGCTCGGTTCGGACCGTCCTAGCATCGAGGCGCGCACGATCCCCTAAACGAAAATGTGTTCAGACAAGCGCGGTAAATGGCGCCTTCCGGAGTTCGTTAAAATTGTTCTCATCGGCGGAGGGCGCGCGGACAATCCGCCATTGCACCCATTTGCCGCGCGTGATTTTCGGAGTCTGGACACGCGTGCGGCCGATGGTTAATCGCGTCTTAACCTCGCCGTATCTATGGTGATTTGATCGGGGTCTTTCGGCCGGCGTTCCTTGCCGGCCGCGTTGAAAGTGCTGGCGTTTCAGACATGGCAATGACCGCTTCTTCCGGCCTGGCGCAAGGCGCCGGCAACGTATCGGCTGCCGGTCAGGCCGAGCGTTCCCCGTTTGCCCGCACGGCCGAGCTGCTGGCGCCCTACCAGCCCGGCAAGCCATTGATAACATTGTCATTGGGCGAACCGCAGCACCCGGTGCCCGGCTTCGTCGGCCCGGAGCTGGCGAAACATATTGCCGATTTCTGCCGCTACCCGCTGGCCAGGGGCATCGAGCCGTTCCGCCGCGCCGCCGCAAGCTGGCTGTCGAGTCGATTCCAACTGCCGCGTGCCGTCGATCCGGAAACCGAGGTGCTGGTGCTCAACGGCAGCCGCGAGGGCCTGTTCTTCGCCGCCATCGCCGCTTCGCGTTATGTCGGCCCGCGCAAGGGGCGCCCGGCGATCCTGATGCCGAATCCGTTCTACCCGGCCTATGGCGCGGGGGCGCGCGCGGCCGGCTGCGAGCAGGTGTATCTGCCGACCACCGTCGCCAACGGATTCCTGCCCGATCTCGATTCGCTCGACGATGGCCTGCTCGCGCGCACTGTGGCGATGTTCATCGCCTCGCCTGCCAATCCGCAAGGCGCGGTCGCCTCGCGCGACTACTTTACGCGGCTGAAGCAGCTCGCCGATCGCTTCGGCTTCATCATCCTGAGCGACGAGTGCTATTCGGAGATCTACACCCAGCAGGCGCCGGGCAGCGCGCTGGAATGCGCCGGACCCGATTTCGCCAACGTCGTCGTGTTCCAGTCACTGTCGAAGCGCTCGAACCTTCCGGGCATGCGCGTCGGCTTTGCGGCCGGCGACAGCAAGTTCCTCGCCGCCTTCCACGAGCTGCGCAACGTCGCCGCGCCCCAGGTGCCGGTGCCGCTGCAGCATGTTGCGGTCGCCGCCTACAGCGACGAAGCGCATGTCGGGGAGAACCGCAAACTCTACCGGATCAAGTTCGATCTCGCCGACCAGATCCTCGGCAGCCGCTACGGCTACGTCAGACCGGCCGGCGGCTTCTGCGTCTGGCTGGATGTCTCCGACCGCGGCGGCGACGAGGCGGCGTGCGTCAAGCTTTATCGCGATGCCGGCGTGCGGGTGATTCCCGGAAGCTATCTGGCGAGGCCTCAGCAGGACGGCTCCAATCCGGGCGCCGGCTATATCCGCCTTGCGCTGGTATCGGACTCTGAATCAACGGCCGAAGCGTTGCATCGGCTGGTCGAAACTCTGGATTAATCGCAAGGCGCCTCACGCATGGCAGCGATCGAACGAGTCATTCCCCTGGTGAGCCACCTGCCGCCGTCGATCCGCGACGCGCTGGTGCGGCGCATTCGCGAGCTGGTCGGCCTCGGGCTGATCGGGTTGGCCGGCGTGGCGGCTGCCGCGCTGATGACATGGTCGGTGCAGGATCCTTCTCTCAGCCACGCCACCTCGCGCGCGATCCGCAACGTGCTCGGCTATCCCGGCGCGATCAGCGCCGATCTGTTGATGCAGATCCTCGGCCTTGGCTCGATCATGCTGATCCTGCCGGTTGCCGTGTGGGGCTGGCGCATGCTGACCCACCGCACCTTCGATCGCGAAGCGCTGCGGCTCGGCTGCTGGCTGCTGGCCACCGTGCTCGCGGCAGGCTTTGCCAGCTGTTTCAAGCATGGTGGCGCCTGGCCGCTGCCGACCGGACTTGGCGGCGTGGTGGGAGACGCGCTGGTGCGCGCGCCGGCGGTCGTGTTCGGCCCGGCCGGACTCATCTATCGCCTCGTGCTCGGCGTCATCCTGTTTGCGGCGATGGGCGCCGCCTTCCTGTTCGCCTCCGGCTGGGGTTCGCGGCCGCGCGAGGACGAGGAACTGACGCCGATCGAGGACGACGACGAGCCTTTCGTGGAGGAACAGGAAAGCCGCAGTTCGGTGTCGCTGGGCTGGCTCTTCCACGCCATCATGAGCGCGAAAGCGCGGATCGGCTGGTTCCTGTCCACCGCCTACCGCTCGCTGGTTTCCTCAGGGCCGGCGCCGCGGCCTTCCTTCGAGCGCCAGGAGCCGAATCTCGACGGCCGCCGCGCGCCCACGCTGGCGCCGCAGCACCAGGACGAGGAAGAGGAATACGAGGAAGAGGAAGAAGAGGACGAGGAGGAGGAACAGCCCGTCGCCCGCGCGCCGCGCAAGAAACCGGCGCCGCGCCAGTCTTCGCGCAAGTCCGACAAGTTCGAGCTGCCGTCGGTCTCCGTGCTCGCCGCCCCGAAGGCGTCGGACCGCCAGCCGCTCAGCAAGGCCGAACTCGAAGCCAACTCCCGCTCGCTCGAAGGCGTGCTCGGCGATTTCGGCGTGCGTGGCGAGATCGTGAAGGCCAGTCCCGGCCCTGTCGTCACCCTGTACGAGCTCGAGCCCGCGCCGGGCATCAAGTCCTCGCGCGTCATCGGTCTCGCCGACGACATCGCCCGCTCGATGAGCGCGCTGTCGGCGCGTGTTGCCGTCGTGCCCGGCCGCAACGCCATCGGCATCGAACTGCCGAACGCGCATCGTGAAAAGGTTTACCTGCGCGAACTCCTGACCGCCAAGGAAGCGGCCGACACCGTGGCTAAGCTGCCGCTGTGCCTGGGCAAGACCATCGGCGGTGACCCGGTTATCATCGATCTTGCCCGCAC
>JAEZEU010000520.1 GCA_023432885.1 Pseudomonadota bacterium
GCTACAAGGTCGCGTGGACCGAATTCCCGTCCGGCCCGCCGCTGCTCGAAGCGCTCAATGTCGGCGCGATCGATTTCGGCAACACCGGCGAGGCGCCGCCGATCTTCGCGCAGGCGGCCGGTGCGCCCCTGCAATATGTAGCCTATGAGCCGCCCGCGCCAAAGGGAGAGGCAATCCTGGTGCCGAAGGCCAGTCCGCTGAAAGCGGTCGCTGACCTCAAGGGCAAGAAGGTCGCGCTCAACAAGGGCTCCAACGTCCACTACCTCCTGGTGAAAGCGCTGGAGAAGGCCGGCGTCAAATATTCCGAGATCGAGCCGGTGTTTCTCGCGCCTGCCGATGCCCGCGCGGCGTTCGAGCGCGGCGCGGTGGATGCGTGGGTGATCTGGGATCCGTTCCAGGCCGCTGCGGAAGCCGCGACCGGCGCGCGCACGCTCGCGGATGGCACCGATATCGTCGCCAACTATCAGTTCTATTTCTCGTCGAAGAAATTCCTGCAGAGCGAACCGAAGATCGTCGACCTCGTGCTCGCCGAGCTAAGCGCCGTTGACGATTGGGCGAAGGGCGACATCCATGCCGTCGCCGAGCAGATCGCCCCGACCATCGGGCTTTCGGTGCCGGTGGTCGAGGTGGCGCTCAAACGCCAGTCCTACGGCATCAAGCCGATCAACGACGCCGTGATCGCCGACCAGCAGAAGATCGCCGATGCATTCCACGCGCTCGGGCTGCTGCCGAAGCCCATCACCGTCTCCGACGCCCAACGCAAGCCGGGATCCTGATCGATGACTATCCATACGCCTACACCCACCGCGGCCAATATCCTCTGGTTCCTGCCGACCCATGGCGATGGCCGCTATCTCGGCACTTCCGTCGGCGGGCGCGAGGTCAACTTCAACTATCTGCGTCAGATCGCGCAAGCCGCCGACCAGCTCGGCTATTTCGGCGTGCTGCTGCCCACGGGTCGAAGCTGCGAGGACTCCTGGATCGTGGCTTCTGCCGTGGCGCCGTTCACCGAGCGGCTGCGCTATCTCGTCGCCGTGCGGCCCGGCCTGCAATCGCCCAGTGTCGCCGCGCGCATGACCGCGACGCTGGACCGCATCTCCAATGGGCGGCTTCTGATCAATGTCGTCACCGGCGGCGATCCCGTCGAGAACAGGGGCGACGGCATCTTCCTTCCCCATGACGAGCGATACGCCGTGACGCGCGAATTTCTCGACGTCTACAGCGACCTGCTCGCCGGCAAGACAGTCAATGCCGAGGGCAAGCACATCCGCATCGAGGACGGCCGGCTGTTGTTTCCTCCGGTGCAGTCGCCGCGGCCGCCACTCTATTTCGGCGGCTCGTCAGATGCCGGAATCGATGTCGCAGCTGACACCGTCGACAAGTACCTGACCTGGGGCGAGCCACCGGCGCAGGTCGCCGAAAAGGTCGAGCGCGTGCGTGCGGCTGCGGCCAAACGCGGGCGCAAGCTCTCCTTCGGCATCCGTCTCCATGTCATCGTGCGCGAGACCAATGCGGAAGCCTGGAAGGCGGCGGACGAACTGATCCGGCACGTCAGCGATGACACCATCGCAAGCGCGCAAAAGATCTTCGCGCGCATGGACTCGGTCGGCCAGCAGCGCATGGCGCAGCTTCATGGTGGCCATCGCGACAAGCTCGAGATCAGCCCAAACCTCTGGGCCGGCGTCGGCCTCGTACGCGGCGGCGCCGGCACTGCGCTGGTCGGGGATCCTGCAACCATCGCGGCGCGGATCAGGGAATACCAGGACGTCGGCATCGATACCTTCATCCTGTCCGGCTATCCGCATCTGGAGGAGGCCTATCGCTTTGCCGAGCTTGTGTTCCCGCTGCTGTCGTTGGCGCAGGGCAGCAACCTCACGAAGGTCCGGGTCAATACCGGCCCGTTCGGCGAGACCATCGCCAACGAGCATCGTCCACTGGTGAAGGCATCGCAGCCATGAGTCTCATTGAAAGTCTGCCGAGCGTCCGGAGGCTGCGCCTGCCGCGCGCCGAGGGTCTCATCCCCTGGATCGTGCCGCTGGCCATCATCCTGATCTGGCAGGCGGCCAGCGTCACCGGCTTCGTGCCGGCGCGCGTGCTGCCGGCGCCAAGCGACGTGGCGCTTGCCGGATGGAAGCTGTTGTTGTCGGGCGAACTCGCCCGCAATATCTGGGTCAGCTTCTGGCGCGCCAGCGTCGGCTTCCTGATCGGCGGCGGCATCGGCTTCGGCTTTGGCCTCGCCAACGGCCTGTCGCGGCTGTCGGCAAAGCTCACCGACACCACGCTGCAGATGGTGCGGAACATCCCGCACCTGGCGCTGATCCCGCTGGTAATCCTGTGGTTTGGCATCGACGAGTCGGCGAAGCTGTTTCTCGTCGCGCTCGGCGTGTTCTTCCCGATATATCTCAACACGCTGCACGGGATCCGCACCGTCGATCCGCAATTGATCGAGATGGGCCGCATCTACGGCATGACAGACGGCGAGCTGTTTCGCCGGGTGATCTTTCCGGGCGCGCTGCCGTCGATCTTCGTCGGCTTGCGCTTTGCGCTCGGCATCATGTGGCTGACCCTGATCGTCGCGGAGACCATCGCGGCCTCCTCGGGCCTCGGCTACATGGCGATGCAGGCGCGCGAGTTCATGCTGATCGACGTCGTCGTGCTCTCCATCCTGATCTATGCGCTACTGGGCAAGCTCGCCGACAGCGCATCGCGTGCGCTGGAACGGCTCACGCTGTCCTGGCATCCGGCTTTCCAGAAACATTGAGGGACACATGCGAGAGGCGCTCCGTATTCTTTCTTCCGATGCACAGCTGGTGAGGCTCCCTGAAATTGTCGAACAGGCAGGGCAAGTCCAGCGTGGTCCCGAAGGCCGCTCACGGGGGCTTTCGCTGACGATCCGGCACCTCTGTAAATCGTTCGGCGACAACGAGGTGTTGCGCGGCGTCGACTTGCACATCCCGGCCGGCCAGTTTGTCGCCATCGTCGGCCAGAGCGGCTGCGGTAAAAGCACGCTGTTGCGGCTGATTGCGGGGCTGGAGAGCGCAACCGCCGGCACCATCAGTTTTGGCGAGGAGGCGCGCGCCGCCGACATCCGGGTGATGTTCCAGGAGCCGCGGCTGCTGCCATGGGCGCGGGCGCTCGACAATGTCGAGGTTGGCCTCGGGCGGGAACGCCATTCGCCCGATGCGCAGGTGCGCGCGGAAAAGGCCTTGAGGGAAGTCGGCCTAGGCGACAAGCGCAGCCAGTGGCCGGCAACGCTCTCCGGCGGTCAGAAGCAGCGCGTTGCGCTCGCCCGCGCACTCGTCAGCAACCCCAGAGTGCTCGC
Organism: Pseudomonadota bacterium; assembly: GCA_023432885.1. Classification (GTDB taxonomy): domain Bacteria; phylum Pseudomonadota; class Alphaproteobacteria; order Rhizobiales; family Xanthobacteraceae; genus Bradyrhizobium. The sequence continues at coordinate 3,323 of JAEZEU010000520.1, forward strand.
CTTCGACGAACCGCTCGGGGCGCTTGACGCGCTGACCCGGATATTCATGCAGCAGTTGCTTGAGCGGGTATGGCGCGATCAGTCTTTCACAGCGATCCTGGTCACCCATGACGTCGCGGAAGCCGTGGCGCTGGCCGACCGGGTGCTGGTGATCGAGGATGGCCAGATCGCGCATGACGTCGCCGTCGACATCCCGCGTCCGCGCCGGCGCGGCTCGGCAAACCTGGCGGCGCTGGAAGGCTCGATCCTGCGGCATCTCCTCAAGTCAAGCGACGAGCCCTCAACATAGGAAAGCTGCCATGAGCTCCGCTGTCTGCGACATCAGCATCAATCGCGAGGTCAGTGCAGATGATTTCCGCAACGCCATGCGCCGTCTCACCGGCGGCGTCAGCGTGATCACGGCCGGGCAGGGCAGGGACATCAGCGGCATGACGGTGACGTCAGTGACTTCGCTCTCGGTCGAGCCGCCGGCGCTGATCGTTGCCGTCAATCGTTCGGCCTCGTCGTGGCCGTTGATCCGCCGCTATGGCTTTTTCGGCGTCAACATCCTCGGTGCCGACCAGCTCGAGGTCGCCGAGCGCTTCGCCGGCAAGGATGGTCTCAAAGGGGCCGCGCGCTTCGCCGGCGCCGATTGGTTCGCCCGGGCCTCAGGCGTGCCGCTGCTTACGGGCGCGCTGGCGGCAATCGACTGCGAGGTCGAGGAGGTCGTCGAGCGCCATTCCCACGCCATCGTTATCGGGAGGGTCTTGGATCTTGCGGTCCCGCCGCGCAGCGCGGCGCTCGCCTATTGGCAGGGGCAGTATCTTGCGATCGACCGCGACGAGGACATCGCCAGGATAGCCGAAGTCAGCGTTCCTCCGCTGCGCTCCAGGCGCTGACATCCATCGATGCTGGCAATGGCGGAGGGCTGCAATGCATTCCCGCCGGGCTGGGAAGCCGCATGTCGGACGGCAGCGCCCGCAAGAACGCTTTTCTCCCGCGAGGCGCGTCGCCGACAGCAACATTGCTTTTTCCGTGGCGGTCTTCTTGTCGGGCGCGGCGCTACCAATATCAAGCTGAGAACAATGTCCGGGAGATTGCTGCCATGGGCCTGCAAGAACAAAAGATCGAGTCGCTTCCCTTCGTCACGGCCGAGCTGAACTATCTCGCTCCCACGCCGGGCAAGCCTCGAACTTATGCCTTCGACCCACCGCCGGGCGAGCCGAAGAGCACCGCGCTGCCGGAACCGCACACGGTGCCGATCTTCGACGCGCGTCCGATCGCGCAAAACTTGTCGCTGGATCGTGAAGGTTTTGCGCTGGTGCGGCATCCGACTGCCGTGAAGGATTTTTATGACGACCAGGAGGTCAGGCGCATCTACTATCCGGCGATAGAAGCCTTTCTTCGGGTTACGCTCGGCGCCGACAGGGTCTTCATCTTCGATCACACCGTGCGCAAGCGGGTGGAAGGCGCGGCCGACACACGCGGTGCCGGGCCGCGGCAGCCGGCGAACCGCGTCCACGTTGACCAGACGGATCGTTCCGGCCGAGATCGCGTCTACGAGCATTTGCCGGAGGAGGCAGAAGAACTCGTGAAGGGACGCGTGCAGGTCATCAATCTTTGGCGTCCGATCCGCGGGCCCGTTCTCGATGCGCCGCTGGCGATGGCGGATGGCCGCACCGTCGATCAGGATGATCTCGTCTCTTCTGACCTGGTCTACCCCAACCGGAAGGGCGAAACCTACTCGGTCAGGTACAACCCGGCTCACCGCTGGTACTACGTGCCGCGCATGACGCCCGACGAGGCGCTGCTGCTCAAATGCTATGATTCCGCGACCGACGGCCGCACCCGGTTTGGGCCGCACACCGCGTTCATCGATCCAACGACGCCGGCAGGGGCTGCGCCGCGCGAGAGCATCGAGGTACGCACGCTGGTGTTTCACAAGACTTGAGGCGAAGACAAGGAACTCGGCATTGTCGCGCCGTGGTGCCGGCGAGGCTGGTCATTCCGGGCCTCAGAGGCTAGAAGGCGTTGGCGCGCAGGATGCGCGCTACGCCAACCCTGCGCAGGTTCGATGAAACGTCTCGCCACCTGGGCCTTCTACGCCATCGGCATCCTCGCGATCGCCTATCTCGCGCTCTATGCCTATGTCGCTTTCACCGGGCGGGATTTTGCGCCCGGCGATCCCATCCATATTTTCCGCAAGCCTGACGCGCCGAGCTATTCGTGAGCAGTATACCGGCATAGCCTTCTCGCTGCCTGGTCCCCGCATTGCCTGCAAGGACGGTGCCTAGCCCGCCGCCGCGCGATGATAGTCACCCGCGCCCGCCGGCGTAATCGGGATGCCGCCGTCGGCGTATTCGTTGAGTTTGTTGCGCAACGTGCGGATCGAGATGCCGAGGATGTTGGCGGCATGAGTCCGGTTGCCCAGGCAGTGCTTGAGCGTCTCCAGGATCAGGTCGCGCTCCACGTCGGCGACAGTGCGCCCGACCAGGGCGCGCGTCACCTGCTCTGCGGCGAGGGTTGCATGCGCAACGGCCGGCGCAGTCTTGGCAAGATCGAGGCGGTCGCCGTCCGGGGTGATGATGGCTTCAGCGCCGATCTCGTCGCCCTGACCGATCAGCACTGCGCGATGGATGGTGTTTTCCAGCTCCCGCACGTTGCCTTGCCAGCGGTTGGCCGTGAGCACGCGCCTGGCTTCGGCCGACAGCGGCCGCAGCGGCACCCCGTTGGCGTCGGCATATTTCCTGGCAAAGTGCTGCGCCAGCTCAAGGACGTCCGCGGGGCGCTCGCGCAGCGGCGGGATCTTCAGGTTGACCACGTTGAGGCGGAACAGCAGGTCTTCGCGGAAGGTGCCCTCGCGCACGGCGTCCTGCAGGTTACGGTTCGACGTCGCGATGATGCGGATGTCGACCGCTACAGGTTTGGTGCCGCCGACCCGGTCGATCACGCGCTCCTGGATTGCGCGGAGCAGCTTCGATTGCAGCCTCACGTCCATCTCGGAAATTTCGTCGAGCAACAGCGTGCCGCCGCTGGCTTCCTCGAACTTGCCGATGCGGCGGGCGACCGCGCCGGTGAACGCGCCCTTTTCGTGGCCGAACAGCTCGGACTCCAGGAGATGCTCGGGGATCGCCGCGCAGTTGATCGAGATGAATGGGCGCTTGGCGCGCGCCGAGCGCGAATGCACGTAGCGCGCCAGCACTTCCTTGCCGGTGCCGGACTCGCCGGTGATCATCACGGACGCATCGGAGCCTGCGATCTGCTGCGCCAGCTTGATCACCTTGCCCATCGCCTCGTCGCGATAGACGAGGTCGCGCGAGTCGTTGGCAACAGCTGCGAGCACGGCGGCGATCAATTCTGGATCGGGCGGCAGCGGGATGTATTCCTTGGCGCCGGCATGGATGGCGGCAACCGCGGCGCGGGCATCGCTGGTAATGCCGCAGGCGACGATCGGCACGTGGATGTGCTCGGCTTCCAGCCGCATCACGAGGTCGCGGATGTCGAGCCCGACATCGACCATCAGGAGGTCGGCGCCCCTGCCGCTGCGCAGCACGCTCATCGCCTGCTCGTTGCCCTCGGCATGAGTGACCGAGGCGCCATTGTCCATCGCGATCTTGGTGGCGGTGGTGAGCTGCCCCTTCAATGTGCCAACGATGAGAAGCCGCATGAGAGTCTCCTGTTCTTGTCCTTTGCGCCGGTCGTGCGCCTAGATGCGCGCGGGGTGCGTCAGCTGCGATCCGCCTTGATGATTTCCGTCATGGTCACGCCGAGCTTGTCCTCGACCAGCACGACTTCGCCGCGCGCCACCAAACGGTTGTTGACGTAGATGTCGATGGATTCGCCAACCCGGCGGTCGAGCTCGAGCACTGTGCCGGGGCCGAGCTTCAGGAGCTCGCCGACGTCCATCTTGGAACGGCCGAGCACGGCGGAGACCTGCACCGGAACGTCGAACACCGCCTCGAGGTCGGCCGCGATGCGGGAGGCGTTTTCGTCGTCGTGATAGCCGATGTCGTCCGCGGTCGGCGGTGCGTCGGCGGCGTTGAGGTCGGGAAGCGGGATTTGTGCGTCGGTGTCACTCATGGCCTATCCTTGCCTCATCCTCAGGCCCCTCCGGCCTCGTTGCGGGACGCCATGTAGCGCCCGACCAGTTCACTGATTTTGGCTTCGATCGCGGCGCGATCCAGCACCACGCCGCCGTCGGCCCATTCGATCCGGCAGTCGCCGGTGGCAATCGCCGGTTCCGCCAGGATCACCAGCCGGCCTTCGAAGCCGGATTGCGCCGCCAGCCGCTCGATCTGTCCCCGCGCGGCGTCGTAGAGGCTGTCATTTATCCGCACCACGAGATGCGGCGTCGACACCAGGTGCGAAAAGCAGTCCGACACCAGCGCGGTGATCTCGCCGAGCGGCTCGCGCGCGATCAGTTCGGCGCAGAGTTTTCTGGCGACGGCGACGGCGACGTCGACCGCCTCGGTCTCCATCCGCGTTTCGATACTGGCAAAGCGCGAGGCAATGCCCCTGATCGCGATGCCGATCTCCTCCAATGCCAGCGCGGCGCGGCGGTCGCTCTCCACCTTGGCCTCGCGTTGCGCAGCATCGTAGCCGGCGCGATAGGCGCGCGCCTCGGCTTCCGCAACCTTGGCCGCGATCTCGGCCGGAGTCGCCGCCTTTTCGCGCTTGTCGGGGGCGGAAAAGTCGACGTCGAACAGGAATTTTGCGGGTGCAGCCATCAGTACACCAGCTCCTCGTCGGCGCGGTTCTTCGTCAGCGTGATCTCGCCCTTGGCGGCGAGATCCTTGGCGAGATTGACCAATAGGGCCTGGGCCTCGTCGACGTCGCGCAGCCGGACCGGACCCATCGCCGACATGTCGTCGAGCAGCATCTTGCCTGCGCGCGTGGACATGTTGCCAAGGAAGAAGCCTCGCACCTCCTCGTTGGCACTCTTCAGCGCGACCGCGAGCTTTTCCTTGTCGACATGACGCATCAGCGTCTGGGCGGAAGCGGAGTCAAGCTTGGTCAGGTCGTCGAAGGTGAACATCAGCGCCTTGATGCGCTCGGCCGCCTCGCGGTTGTCTTCTTCCAGCGAGGTAATGAAGCGGGTTTCGGTCTGGCGGTCGAAGTTGTTGAAGATTTCCGCCATTACCTCGTGGGCGTCGCGACGGCGGGTTTGCGAAAGGTTCGACATGAACTCGCTGCGCAACGTCTGCTCGACGCGCTCGATCACTTCCTTCTGAACTGCCTCCATCTTCAGCATGCGGTTGATGACGTCGAGCGCCATGTCCTCGGGCAGGATGGCCAGCACGCGTGCGGCATGCTCCGACTTCAGCTTCGACAGCACCACCGCGATGGTCTGAGGGTACTCGTTCTTCAGGTAGTTCGCGAGCACCTCTTCCTGCACGTTGGAGAGCTTCTCCCACATGTTGCGGCCGGCCGGCCCGCGGATTTCGTCCATGATGCCACTGACGCGATCGGCCGGCAGGTACTGCTGCAGGAGGCGCTCGGTGGCGTCGAAATTGCCCATCAGCGCGCCGGAGGCCGACATGCGCGAGACGAATTCGAGCAAGAGGTCCTCGACCGTGTCGGCCTCGATGGTGCCCAGCGTCGACATGTGCATCGACAGCTCGCGTACCTCGTCGTCGTCGAGCAGGGACCAGACCTTGCCGCCATATTGCTCGCCGAGCGCCAGCATCAGGATGGCGGCGCGCTTCGGCCCGCTCAGCGGCTTGGCCTTGGGACGGTTGCTCTGCCGGCTCGCCAGCGAGGAGATGACGGTGGTGATGTCGGCTGTATTGGTTTTCTGCGGTACGGCCATGTCAGGTCACGCGGGCTGGGCTTCTTCGCTCAACCATTGGCGGATAATGGAGGCGGTTTCGTTGGGATTGCGCTCGGCGAGTTCCCCGACGCGGTGGACGGCCTGGGCATGAACCTGGCCCTGAACCTGCGCGACGTCGATCAGCGAGGCCGTCGTCGTGCCCGGCGGCAGCAACGGCTGGCTCGCGCCGGCCTCGGCGCTGCCGTCGACCAGCGCCGGCGCCGCGCCGGCGTCGGTCAGCCCCGGAACAATCTCGGTCGTGAGGATCCGCTTGACCAGCGGACGGATGACCATGAACAGCACGACAAGGCCCAGCAGCATCATCACGCCAAGCTCGATGACGTACATCACGTCGTCCTTGGTGAACTGAAACATGGCGAGCCAGCCGGCCGGCTCAACGACGCCCGGAACGGCCGGCGGCTCGGCAAAGCGCAGATTGACGACCTCTACCTGGTCGCCGCGCTTCTGGTCGAAGCCGATTGCGGAGCGCACCAGGGCTGCGATGCGGTCGAGCTGCTCCTTGGTGCGGTCCTGATAAACTGTCTCGCCCTTGTCGTTCTTGCCATAGATGCCGTCGACCAGCACCGCCACCGAGATGCGATTGACACGGCCGGCCTCGGTCACCTCGGTCTTGGTGGTGCGCGAGATCTCGTAATTATTGGTCTCTTCGCTCTTCTTGCTGTGCTCGCGGGCAGCGGCCGTGCCGTCGTTGCGCTGTTGGCCGGGCAATTCGTTGTTGACGGTGACCTGGCCGTTGTTCTCGGCAGTGGCGGAGGATTCTTCCCGGGTCTGGCTGGAGCGCAGGACGCGGCCCTCCGGGTCGAAACGGTCGGAAGTCTGCGTCACCTTGTTGTAGTCGAAGTCCGCTGAAAGCTGGACGCGGGCTCGGCCCTGGCCGACCACCGAGGACACGATGTCCTCGACCTGCTTGCGCATCCGCTTCTCGAAGGCCGTGCGGCGCTCGTCGCCGACAGCGTTTTCGGCATCGGTGGTGGCGCCATCGGCAAGCAATTGCCCGGCTTCGTCGACGATCGAGACCCGCTGCGGCTTGAGACCGTTGACGGCGGAGGCCACGACATGGCGGATGGCCCGGATCTGCTGCGGCTCTAGCGTGCCGCGTACCCGTACCACGATGGAGGCAGACGGCTCCGGTGTCTCGCGCGAGAACAGCGGCCGCTCCGGCAGCACTAGGTGAACGCGGGCGGCCTGAATGCGGTCGATGGCGCGGATGGTGCGGGCAAGTTCGTCCTCCAGTGCGCGCATGTGGTTGATGTTCTGGATGAAGCTCGTCGTGCCCAGCGCGTCCGACTTGTCGAAGATCTCGTAGCCGACCCCGCCACCCTTGGGCAGGTTGCTTTCGGCGAGCTTCATGCGCAGCCGGGTCACCTTGTCCTTGGGCACCATGATCACGGCGCCTTCGTTGCGCAGCTCGAAGGGAATTGCCTGGCGCTCGAGGTCCTTGATGATGGTCGAGGAGTCCTCGGCCGAGAGGTCGGTGAAGAGGGTCGTCATCTGCGGCGTAGTGACGCGCATGATGACGAAGGCGAAAAAACCGATGAGGGCGGCGGTGACTGCCACCATAGCCGTCAGCCGCGCCGCGCCCAGGCTTCTCAGGAAAGCAACGAGACTTTGCACCAACTGCCCCCAGGGATTCGGCCCGAACCGGCCGAGGTGGGCAATTATTGCCTAGGGTATGGTTTCCAAGTGGTTAACGAGAGTTAACGACGCGAAAGGAAATCCAAAAATGACAAAAACCGGCTTCGCAGAACGAGGCCGGTTTTCATCAAATGTCGATAGGAAGGAAGGCTTACTGGCGGTACTGCTGGATCCGGGTGGTGCGCAGGCCGGCCAGGCCGTGCTGGTCGATCGAGAACTGCCAGGAGAGGAACTCGTCCACAGTCAGCGTGTAGCGGCTGCAAGCTTCCTCGAGGGAGAGCAGGCCGCCCCGGACGGCGGCGACAACCTCCGCCTTGCGGCGAATGACCCACCGCTTGGTCCCTGGCGCGGGAAGATCCGCAATCGTCAACGGACTGCCGTCAGGCCCGATGACGTATTTCACCCTCGGGCGATGGGGTTCTGTCATGGCGTACTCACAAACTCTCAACCACTGAACTCACACTGAGAAAACTACGCCGCCCCGCTTAAAATTTACCTAAGCCGCAGGCTTCAATACGAATCTCCTTCGAAATGCTCAAAGCCCGCCTGCCGGATCAATGGCTTGCGGGCTAAATTGGTTAATTCACGTTAAGAAGTTCTAATCGAACGTTAAGAGGCTCAGCTGGAACTTGAGCTCGGCCGCACCACGCGCTTGATTTGGTCCGTGGTGTAGTTCTGGCCGCCGATCGAGAGCAGCGGCGGAGAAGCGGTGAGGTCGACGGAATCGACTATGCCCTGGACCTCGGTCGAGATTGCCACGTTGTTGCCTGAGGAATCCTTACCCGTAGCAGTCAGGGTGTAGGTGCCGGGCGGCCACTGCGTGCCGTCATTGCCTTTGCCGTCCCACACGAAGCTGAAATCGCCCTTCTTCAGGGCATAATTGCCGGTATAGACGGTCTGGCCGGCCGAATTGGTGATGGTGACCGTGGCGTCCATGTCCTTGGGCGCGTTCAGATTCCAGGTCGATGAGGTGTCGAACTGCGCCTTGCTGCCGTCCACCGCCACGATATTGCCGACATAGACCAGCGCTTGGGTCGACTGCGCGCTCTTCTCGATACTGATCAGCGAGGCGAGCTGGTCGTTTTGCTTCATCTGCTGCTCGACGCTGGCGAACTGCACGAGTTGGGCGGTGAATTGATTGGTGTCGAGCGGCTCCAGCGGATTCTGGTTCTGCAGCTGGGTGGTCAGCAGCGTCAGGAAAGTCTGGAAGTTGTTCGCGAGCGTCGCGGTGCTGTTCGACGAGGAATTGTTGCTCGAATTGCTGCCGTTGTTGGTGCCCGGGGCGGAGACCACCGGGTTCGGCATGGTTGCATCGATTGCCATGGCGAATCTCCTTGTTAGACTCTGATATCCACGCCGCCGCTCGTGCCAAGCATGCGGCCGTACTGGCCTGCCACTGAAGCAGGTACCGCCTCGTCCTCGGCGAGGATCAGGCGTTGCGCGTTGGGATTGGACTGATTGCCGTTCTGGCCCGATGAAGATTGGTCGCGCAGGCTGAACTGCAGCCCGCCGTTGCCGGTCGAAAGGCCTGCATCGTTCAGTGCGCGCTGCAATTGCGGTGCGTCCTGCCGCAGCATCGACAGCGTCTCCGGCTTCTCGACCGTCAGGTGCGAGCTCACCTGGCCGTTGCGATCGACGTCGATGCGCACATCGATGCGGCCGCGCTCGGCGGGATCGAGACGGATCTCGAAGCGGCTCTTGCCGCTGCGGACGGACGCTGCGATCTCCATCGCAAGTCCCGACAGCGGCACGGCCGTCGACTGCGTCGCGGCAGTGGCGGTGAAGGAAGGCTGCTGCTGTGCGGCCGTCGTCTGGATCAATGGCTGGAAGGAGGGCGCTGCCTGCACGGTGCTCCCCGGCGCACTCGACTGGCCGGAGGCGGCGTCATGGCCGACAGGATTGAAGTGGGCCGTTACGGAGGCGGCCTGGTCGCCGGCCGATTCTATCTTCGTCGCCGTATGCGCCACGTTGAGGTTCGATTTTGCGAGCGCGGGCTGCTCGGTGCCGGAGGGGATCGCTGTATTGGTGACCTGTATTTCGGTCGCGGCCGTTGAAGCATCATCCGATGCTGCGGCCTCGCCGGCCGTTATCGAAGCCTTGGCCACAGCGGTGCTCTTTGTCGTTGACCGCGACGCCGGAACCATCGTCGCGTCCGCGGATGGCGCGCCTTGTCCCGCCTTGGTGGTCAATTCGCCAGCCTCTGCCTGCGCGTCGGCCTCCACTTCGGCCGCGGCGACTTTGTTCCCAGGGGCATTGTCTGCAGTTGCAGCCGGCGTGCCGGCGGCAACCGTCACAACGGCATTGCCCGCAGCCACAATCGCCGACGTGCCGCCGCCTGCTACGTTCGCCTGCACGGCGGGAGCCTGCACCTGGGTTGCCACGACGACAGTGATTGCCGCCAGCACCTTGGCTGGCTCGGCTGTCTGGGTATCGGTGGAGTCGGTGGCTCCCGTTTCATCGGAAGACGGCTTTTCGGCCGGTTTCGAGTCCTCGGCCTTGCCGTCAGCAGACTTCGTTTCGGGGCGTTTGTTCCCGCCGGCCTTCGCAGGTCCCTCGGTGCCGGGCTGGCTGACGGCCGCGACGTCGCGGTCGGCGGTATCGCCACGCTCGCGCATGGACTTCGCGCCGCGCGTTCTGTCTCTGTCTACCGTGGTAGCATCGTCACGCCGATCCAGAGAAGTCGGCCTGCCGGAAGCCGACCGCTGCGGCGCGGGCGAAGTGTCCCGTGCACGATCCTGGGCGCGGTCATGATTGCTGGTTGCAGCCGTGGTGTTGCTGTCGACCAGCGAAGCGAAGCTGTCGTTGGCCGGCGAAGCGTCGGCCTTGGCCCGCGGCGGAGGAGCCTGGAAGGAAGTGCTGGCGGAGATATCGGGCGTCACGCTGACCACTGGCGGCCTCTCG
>JAEZEU010000535.1 GCA_023432885.1 Pseudomonadota bacterium
CTGGAAATCCTGGTCATGGTCGTCTTCCTCTGGGTTCCGCCTGCAAAGATTGCCTGCATGCATCTTGGATGGTCGCACCTTAGGGGAGGTTCAAGCCGCCGAATGTGACCTGGGTCACTGGTTAACCCGGCGCAAGGCACCGGCGTCCCGGCACCTCCGAGTGGCTGGCGCGAGCCGCATCGTCTTGTGCAACGCCAACGGCAAACCACCACCGGATCGAGCTTCTCCGAGGAAGGCACGCAAGTGGCCGAGCATGAACAGCTCGGTCTCGCCAACAGCGCCATCACGTGCAGCGCCGGTCCACCGGCCTCAACGTCGACGACAGAACAACCGGCATGTTTTGCGAGCGCACTCGCTCGCGGTGACGATGCCGGCGTTTCGGTACGCGCTGCTTCGCAACGAAACGGCAGCGCTCGCGAGCAGCCTTCCTTTTTGGCCGACGGCATCGCTGAAGTGTTTCATTGTCGCAACGCTTCGTCCGTACAAAAACGGATGATGCGTGTTGCACCAACTTCGCGCTTTACAGTTGAGAAGCACAATGGTGGTGTTGATAAATCGGGCGAGTGTCGATCTGCGAACACGAATTCGACCAGAAGGGACGACAATGAGGTTTCTTCGCGAGGAAAGAGCTCTCAGGAGCGAAGCGGGGGCCGTGTTGCAGTCGGTTAAGAAGTACAGTGACTACCAAGGGTATCGCGCAGGTCCATCGGATCATTCGGGTTCCAGCCACACCATGCCGATCCTGATCGGCGCTGCGATGATCGCAGCGGCGATCCTGCTGTCGACGTTGATCGGCGCGCTCGGCCAGCGTTATGTGGGGTTCGAGACGCCGAACGAGGAAAGCGCGTGGCTGATCGATCGCCTGACTGGAAGCGTCTACAAATGTTCGGTCCCGGAACGCGGCAGGGCTTCCTGCGACGCACCCGACACCGCGACGGGCAGTATCATGGGGCCCGGCAAGCGCTGAGCGCCGTCGAGCCGTAAACGTCTCCACGTTCGCAACGCAGCGTTCGACGCGTCGGACTCTTGCCCGAACGCCGGGTTTTGGCGGCAACTGACAAGATGTTCCAGCCGGCGAATCCCGCTAAGTTCCCTGGCCCATGCCCCGCCGCAATGATCCTCTTCCCCTGACCCAACGCCAGGCCCGGCGAATCTGGCTGCGAGCGCAGCGGCTGGACGCAGTGGCGCCGTTCGGCGAGGGACCGTCGGCAACGGCGGCCGCGGTCGAGCATCTCGGTTATGTGCAGATCGACACCATCAACGTGATCGAGCGCTGCCACCACCACATCCTCTATAGCCGCATCCCGGCCTATCGCCGCGCCGACCTCAAGCAGGCGCAGAGCGTCGAGAAAAGCGTGTTCGAATACTGGACCCACGCTCTATCCTATGTGCCGACAAGGGATTTTCGCTTTTTCATGCCGCTGATGCGCCAGCACAAGCGCGAGGGGCATCGATGGTACGCCTCGGTCAAGCCTGCCGACATGCGCAAGGTGATGCGGCTCATCAAGGCGGGGCCGCTGACGATCCGCGACATCGAGGACGACGTGCTGACCGAGAAGGAGCATCTCTGGCACAGCCGCAAACCGTCCAAGCGGGCGCTGCAGCTTGCCTTTTACACCGGCGTGCTGACGATCAGCGAGCGCAACGGCATGCTGAAGACTTACGACCTGATGACGCGGCATTTCGGCTGGGAACGGCCGCCGAAGCCGGCAAGCGCGAGCGAAGTCGCCGGCTATCTGCTCGACCGGAGCCTGCGCGCGCAAGGGCTGGTGAGCCTGGATTCGATCTGCCATCTCGATGCGCCGAGCAAGCCGTCGGTGCGCCGGATGATCGAGGCGCGCCTGCGGAAAAAGGAGTTGCTGCCGGTCGCGCTGGAAGGCGCCGGCAAGCAGGAGCATTGGGCGCGGCCGGAGGCGCTGGAGCTGGCAGGCGAGGGCGCGGCAGCGCCGGTCGTCCACATTCTCTCGCCCTTCGATCCCCTGATCATCCAGCGCAAGCGCACCGAACTGATCTTCGGCTACAGCCACAAGTTCGAAGCCTATGTGCCCAAGGCGAAACGCGTTTTCGGCTATTTTGCGCTTCCCGTTCTGGTGGACAATGAGATTGTCGCCGCGCTCGATCTGAAGACCGACCGCCAGAAGGGGAAGCTGCTCATGCAGAAGTGGAATTGGGTCGGCTCGGGCAAATCCGCAAAGGGCGAAGCCCGGAAGGAGCTCAAGCGCCGCATCGAGGAAGAGCTCGATCGGTTCGAAAGGTTTCAGCTCGCCGATTGAGCGGTTGAGACGCGGCCGGGTTTCATGGCCGGGAACCCGATTCCTTCGGCGTGGTTAGTCCCCGAACAGGCAGGCTGGAGGCACACCATGGCGAAGGACAAAACGATCATCGAAAGATTTGCCGATACGGTCCGCGACGTTGCGATGACGGCAGCGGAAGCGGCGAGTGAAGCACTGAAGGCTGAGCCGCCATCGAGGGCGACGGACCGAGCCGCGGCCTATGTGCCGCTGGCTGGCGATGGGCTGGTCGCCGATCCCTTGATGGTGCCGCCGGTGACCGAGCCCCGCCGGCACAGGAAACGGG
>JAEZEU010000537.1 GCA_023432885.1 Pseudomonadota bacterium
TGAAAATCATCACTGCGCGATCGCGCGAACCGGATCGCGAACTGCCCGGCGATAGTCGGAAGGGCTCATGTGCCGATGCATGACGAATACCCGGGCGAGAACCTGGTTCGACGAGTATCCGACCTCCTGGGCGATCTCCGTGACCGGAAGGTCCGTCTTCTCGAGAAGTTCGCAGGCTCTCTCCACTCTCAGTCGCGTCAGGTAAACCCGTGGCGGCACGCCGACGCTCTGCTTGAACATGCGTGCGAAATGAAATGGTGAGAGACGCGCCTCGGCTGCCAGTTCGTCGAGGCTGATGTCTTCCGAAAGTCGCGCTCGCAGCAATTCCAGACTGCGCCGCTCTGCCCACGGAGCGAGGCCACCCTTGGCTGGAGCGACCGATACTCCGCCCAGCCGGCACAACTCGGCCAAGATCTCGCAGCCTGCAGCCCGCGCCAGCAGCCGCGACGGTGCACCTTCTTCTTCACACAAAGCCCAAAGATTCCGGAGCGCTGATCGGATAGCCGGCGACTGGAATGATCCCTGATAAAGCCGCAGGGATTCCGGCGCGAACCGGGTGTGGGTGGCTTCGTCGAGCATGTTCTGCCATTTCGCCAAGGGAAACGACAGGCTACGCAGCCGATGACTGGTATCGACAATGACCTCGTTGGCGAAGTTGGGTGCCGCGAGAAAGAAGCCGTCTTTCGCGCTCGTTACATCGAAACGCCCTCCTCCCAGGTCGCCACTGACACGGCTGCCGCCGAGCAGGTCCTGATAAAGGATGAGATCCGGCACGGCAGGGTCGGACATGTCCCCAGCGGGTTGCGCTGCCTCAAGCAGATTGAGGATTCCGCCAGGGGATTTCATCGTGCGTACATAGGACGCGAGGTGACCCTCGCAGTACCATTGGGCGAAAGACGAGTAGGCAGGTGCCGTCAAGGCTGCGTCTCCAATAAAATAAGTTGTCAAATCCAGCGACCGCTGGAGTGGGGTAATGCCAACGTGCAGCGAATAGGGTTCACAACCCAAACCGCATCGCCCCGGATCAAATGCATGTCGGTATGCTGATACATCACATTGCAGCCCTTCATTGTTTACGGAAGGGTAGTGCGTCTCCAAATTCAGCAAAATAGGCGCAGGCTGTAACATAGAATTTCAGAACGGGAGACAATCAATGGACCGGCTGGAAGCGATGTCGATATTCCTCGCAGTCGTCGACGAGGGATCGCTGGCCGGCGCCGCGCGCCGTCTTGGCTGCTCTCCGGCTTCGGTGTCGCGCGCCGTTGCGCGTCTGGAAGCAAGTTCCGGCGAACGCCTGCTGGAGCGGACGACCAGGCATTTCGCTATCAGTGACGCAGGCGCCCGTCACGCTGCGGTCTACAGGAACATGCTCGCTGAATTCGCGCAGCTTGGAGCACGCTCTCAGGATGCTGTCGTCAACGGCACAGTAGTCGTCACCGGGCCAGAACTATTCGGGCGTCTGAACGTGATGCCTGTTGTCGAGAGCTTCCTCGCAGCTTATCCGCAGACGCAAGTGCGATCGCTTTTTCTCAACCGCATGGTCGATCTTGTAGGGGAGGGGGTGGATGTTGCGGTTCGTCTGGCTCCGCTGGCGGACTCGTCACTGACAGCCGTGAAGATCGGAGAAATGCGAAAGTTGACCTGCGCAAGCCCGCGCTATCTGGATGAGCGTGGGCCACCGGAACAGCCACAGGATCTGTTGAACCATTTGTGCATCGGGCTGAATGATGCCGGAGCTCAGGAACTCTGGCGTTATCGCGAGCGTCCCGCCGGACGCCGCCTCAAATCTGTAAGGGTTACCTGCCGACTGATGACGAACAGTGCAGGTGCGGCGATCGACGCTGCTGTACGAGGTCTTGGAATTGTCAGCCCTCTCTCATATCAGGTCGAGAAGCAGATCGTGCAGGGTCTCCTCGTTCCTCTGCTCGAAGCTTACGAACCGGAGCCCGTACCGGTAAACTTGGTGTTCCGCCCGCTGGGCAGAGCCAATAGCGGCGCGGTTCGCGCGTTCATAGACCACGCTGTTCCTCGGTTGCGTGAAATGTCCAGAGATTCGTGGCAGGTGGCTTCCTCCAAATCGCTGCGCTCACCCAACAATAGTCCTCTCCGTTGAATGCCTGCATCTGTGAACCTGGAAATGTCACGTCAGCCCGGGCCGAAAGTTGGGTCTTCCAAAGCGATGCCTCCGCGTTGCATCGCCCGCCCTTCGAATGGCAGGTTGGCCATTGCTCTGGCCAGCGCCCACAGGCGCGAATAGTTTTTAGGCGACCGGTCCAAGACCTCAACGTGCCAAGTAATAAGGTACTATCCGCGATGTTCGGTGCCGCATCGGAAATATAGCCGCTCGATCCGATTTCGTTCTCGAGCCTTTCGAACGGTGCCGACAGTCTGACCGATAGGCTGGACAGCCGCGTGGCCCTCATGCGTGTCTGCGAACCGCTCAGGGCGCCACAGCGTCTAGATGGCCAGCTGGCCCACCGTCACCATGACCGACAAATGCCTATGGACCCGGTCGCGCAGCTTGCGCGCAACGGGCGGCGCAAGCCGCGCCTCGGGAAACTGGCGGCGATATGTAGCAGGACTGCAAAGCTCTCGACTGTCAGCCATCCGTAGTCGGCGACAAGAGCGGGCACCGTGCCCAAAGGATTGATCGCTAGATACTCTGGCGAACTGCGGTCGACCACGATGGTTTCGAATGGCGGCTTGTCCGTTGGCAACGCCTGGGCCACTCCTCGAGAGCTATGTGGCTTGCAAGCGAACACGCACCCGGAAGTACATAAAGATGTATCTGAATTATCCATTCTCTCCAGCGTTCGGCGAATTTGAAACAAGGGCGCCGGACCCGGCCAACCCCCTTGTTGGGCATTGCTGACGCCAAACTGTCTCACAAGTCGGCTCACCTCTAAATGTCTGCTCCCATGGCGATCAAAACCGTAGCGGTTACGCCGATCACTTACATCAGCAAATGGTGCTGACATGTCTGTGGACCTTCCTTTTCTCTGAAGTCAGGCCAACTGCAACGGGACAGAATGCGAAAGAGACCGCAAGATTGGCACCGCCACGGCAGCCTCTGCGCCGCATTTCAGAAAAGCGTCCGCTAGAGTTCAGCCACCATCGAGGTGTCATCGGAGGCGGGGTACGCCTTTCGATTTACTCTCAACATCAGCAAAGGATGTAATCATGACTTTCCGTAACGGTCTTGCTTCGCTTCTTCGTCCAAAAGACTCGGTGCTCGTCTTGATTGACCACCAGCCCTATCAGCTCACGAACCTCAACAGCCACGATCCGCATACCGTGGTCAACAATGCGACGGCGCTGGCGAAGGCGGCCAAGGTCTTCGGCGTCCCAACCATCCTCACAAGTGTGATCGCTGCTCGCGGTGGATACATCTTTCCCCAGATCACCGATGTCTTTCCGGGACAGGAGGTGATCGACCGAACGTTCATTAACACTTGGGAAGATCCAAGGGTGGTTGATGCGGCCAAGGCGACGGGCCGGAAGCAGTTGATCATAGCGGGTCTTTGGACCGAAATCTGTGTGGCGATGCCGGCAATTCAGGCTGCTGGAGAAGGCTGGGATGTGACGGTGATCACCGATGCATCCGGAGCAGTTTCGGTTGAGGCGCACGAAGTTGCCATACAGCGCATGGCCGCGGCCGGCGTGAACCTGATGACCTGGCTGGCGCTGGCGGCCGAATGGCAGCGCGACTGGGCGCGGGCGGACACCGCCTCCGCGCTGACCGAGCTGATGATTCAGCACGCTGCCGGAAGCGGAATTGCGTATCTGTGGGAGCAGCAGTTGCTCAACACGCCGGTGCCGGGAAACGCAGGCTGATCCGAGCAGGGATGGCGAGGCGCTTCGAAGAGGTGTCATCATTAAGCGATGGCTTATCGCGCGTCGTCATCCCCATTCACGAGATAGCTCGCCCAAGTTCGGATGCGTTTCGTGTTCGCTCTGGCGGATTACGCACCGCTCTTAACGCCGACGAGGCAGGAAGCGACGCCGACCAGATACGTCTCATTTTCCCGTGCAGGAGTTTTCCCATGTCCAGCAAACTCGAACTACTCACCCCGCAAAACAGCCAACTTATTTTCATCGACCAGCAGCCGCAGATGGCTTTCGGCGTGCAGTCAATCGACCGCCAAGTGCTGAAGAACAATGTCATGGCGTTGGCCAAATCGGCCAAAGCCTTCGGCGTGCCCACGACCATAACTACGGTCGAGACGCTCAGCTTCTCCGGCCACACCTATCCTGAGTTACTTGCGCTCTATCCAGGCAACAAGTTGCTGGAACGCAGCTCGATGAACTCGTGGGACGATCAGAATGTGCGCGATGCGTTGGCCGAACATGCCGCACAAGGCCGCAAGAAGGTCGTCGTCTCCGGTTTGTGGACTGAGGTCTGTAACCTGACCTTTGCGCTCTCCTGCATGAAGGACACTGACTACGAGATCTACATGGTGGCGGATGCTTCGGGCGGCACCTCGGTCGAGGCGCATGCTTATGCGATGGAGCGCATGGTGCAGGTCGGTGTTGTGCCGGTGACCTGGCAGCAGGTGCTGCTGGAATGGCAGCGGGACTGGGCTCGCAAGGAGACCTATGACGCCACGCTCGCCATCGTGAAGGAGCATTCGGGTGCATATGGCATGGGTGTCGATTACGCCTACACCATGGTCCACAAGGCTTCCGAGCGCGCGGCCCACGGCGAGACCGTCGGCCCGAACCCGGCCGTCTGAACTGGCCTGCAGCAGCCTGGTCCGACCAGGCCGCTGCCTCCCAACCCTTCCATTTTCACGGAGGCTGAGATGGCCGAGAAGCTTGCCACGCGCATTTCCTACGAGGACCACGGGCACAAGGGGCGTTTCGTCGCCCGGGTCGATGGTGTGGAGGGCGAAGGCGAACTGACCATCTCGACGGTTTCGAACGCGCTGGTCATCGCCGATCACACCCATGTTCCCGACACGCTGCGCGGCACGGGCGCCGCTTCGGCGCTGGTAGAGGCCTTGATCGCGGATGCCCGCGCTAGGAGTTATCGCATCGTGCCCCTATGCCCCTTCGTACGTGGGCAGTCGCTGAAGCATCCCGAGTGGTCCGACGTCATTCAACATTGAAACGGATGGCGCCATGTCGATCGCAATGCTGTTCATCGCGCATCTCGGGCTCTGCTCTGCTTACATTCAGGGCGGGCTCGACAAGCTAAGCGATTTCCATGGCGCCGTCGCCGAGATGGTTCACTTCCGGCTGGCTCCGCCCGCTCTGTTCGTCGTTCTGGTGATCGCGCTAGAACTTCTATCCTCGGTGATGGTGATGACTGGCTTCATGCGCTGGTTCGGTGCGCTGGCGCTGGCCGGGTTCACTCTTCTGTCCACCCTGATCGCATTGCGGTTTTGGGAACAGCCGAGTGGCGAGGCAAGGCGCGCGACCTCGAATGCGTTCTTCGAACATCTCGGTCTGGCCGGCGGATTCGTGCTTGTTGCCTGGCTTGATCTCGCCCGGACCTCATTCGGTCCGTGACGATAGCAGGCGCAGCGCTCGCCAAGGAGACCAGCAATGTCCGGGAAAGACCTGATAATCTTCAACGCCAGGATCACGACGCTCGACCGGTCGCGGCCCTCGGCCGAGGCCGTCACGATCCGCGACGGCCGGTTCCTCGCCGTCGGCTCCGAAGCCGAGGCGCGTGCTACTGCTCTGGAGGCTCGCATCATCGATGCCGGCGGCCGTCGGCTCATCCCCGGCCTGATCGATAGCCACATCCATCTGATCCGCGGCGGGCTGAACTACAATATGGAGCTGCGCTGGGACGGCGTACCCTCGCTCTCGGAGGCGATGGCGATGCTGAAGCGCCAAGTGGACCGCACGCCCGCCCCGCAATGGGTGCGTGTGGTGGGCGGTTTTACTGAGCACCAGTTCGCCGAAAAGCGCCTGCCGACGCTGGACGAACTGAACGCCGTCGCACCCGATACGCCGGTCTTCATCCTGCATCTCTACGACCGGGCGCTGCTGAATGCCGCAGCGCTGCGGGTGGTCGGCTACACCAAGAACACGCCGAACCCGCCGGGCGGAGAGATCGTGCGCGATGCGAGTGGCAACCCCACAGGCCTGCTGCTGGCGCAGCGAAATACGCGCGGCGGGTCGACGCAGCCAGAGTCAGTTCATCGAGTGATAAGGAAAATGCTGTCTTCTTATCAGTCGCGTTTGCGATATCTGGCGAGGCTAACTGGGGTGAAGGGTCAATCGCGATCAATACGACTTGGGTAGTTCGAGCACGTGCTGGCCGATATAACCCAGGATCAGGTTGGTCGAGATCGGTGCGGCCTGGTAAAGGCGTGCCTCGCGCCATTTCCGCTCAATGTGATATTCCGACGCAAACGCAAAGCCGCCGTGGGTCTGCATTGCGGCCTCAGCCGCGTGCCATGTTGCCTCCAATGCGAGCAGTTTCGCCATGTTCGCATCTGCGCCGCAATCGTGGCCGGCATCGAATAAGCTGCTGCCCGGCGTGCAATCATGTCGGCTGCCTCAAGCTCCGCGTAGCAACGGAGCGGACGCCTCGAATGCGATCAATACCCGCATGGGGGAGCGGCTGAACGAGCGCCGCGGTAGCACACCCCGGCGGCTCACGACGTCATTCATGCCCCAGCGCGCTTGCGTTTCCTTTCCGGCGGCGGTCAGCCGTTCGTAGACCTGGATAAGCTGCGGGTTCCATCGAAACGATGCGGCCAGTGAAGCCGTATAAAGGGCACGACGCAGCCACTTTCGTCGGCCTCGATATGCCGAACACCGACTCTGTCGCCGCTGTCGTCATCATAGGGTCCAAGCCCGGCGAGAGCGACCGCCTGCTCCCGCGTGATCCGGCCGATCTCAGGCAGACGCACCAGGATGGCCACGGCTTCGCGATTTGCAGGCCTCTTGTTCTTCGTCGGCCGTTTGCGAGCAGGCTGGGTTTATCCGCAGGCAGGATCTGACGCCTGACCTGAAGAATTGCCCGTTGTGATTCGGCAGCCCCTCGTCGATCGTTCAGAAGCAGGGCGCAAAGCTGCTCAACGGTATATTTCAGTTTCTGAAGCGTCGTTTTGGCGGCAGCGGCTCATCTAGATGGCCCAACGACAACACGACCAGCCTTACCGTTCGCGAGTAATCATCAAGCGTTGGTCCGTAGAGCGCAAGCTAACCGCATGCTGACTGACGCGAGACTAGGTCACTTCGCCGCACGACTCATCACACTCGTGATAATTGATATCATGGCGCCGAAAGCCCTTGTGCATAAGCTCAGGTGGTTTATTCGCAATTGGCCGCCGAGCCGATCGAGAATGAATAGATCCACCAATGAATGGGAAGCAACCAATCGACTTCAGCCACGGTCCGCTCTCTGGCATTCGCGTGCTGGATTTGACCAACGTCATAATGGGTCCATTTGCGACACATGTAATGGCCGATATGGGCGCGGACGTCATTAAGATCGAAAGCCCCGAAGGCGACTCGTTTCGCGCATACCGCCCAAACCGCAGCGAAGGAATGTCCGGCGGTTTCGTGCATCTCAATCGAAACAAGCGCGGGATCGTCCTTGATCTGAAATCCTCGACCCATCGCGAGGTGCTGGAGCGTTTGATCAGGACGGCAGACGTGGTGGTGCATACGCTGCGTCCAAAAGCCGCCGAGAAGCTCGGATTGAGCTACGAGCAGGTCAGGCGTTTTAATCCTGACATCATCTACTGTGGCGCCTACGGGTTCGGCGAGGCCGGGCCGTATCGAGACAAGGCTGCCTATGACGATATTATCCAGGCCGGCTCGGGGCTGGCGGCTCTTCATATGTTTGCGCGCGGCGAGCCAGCCTTTATGCCTACCGTCTTATGCGACAAGCTTTCAGGACAGGCCATCGCTTATGCCGTCATTGCCGCTTTGTTGCAGCGTGAGCGTGGCGGAGGCGGGCAGGCCATCGAAGTGCCGATGTTCGAAACGACGGCCGAGTTCGCCTTTATCGAGCATCTCGTCGGATTTGCGTTCGAGCCGCCGCTGGGGCCGCCAGAATACAAGAGAGTGGTCAGTCCGATGCGCAAGCCGTTCAAGACCAGTGACGGCTACATGTGCCTGTTGCCCTATTCAGACCGGAATTGGCGCGACTTCTTCGAATTTACAGGCCGGCTCGATCTTGCCCAAGACACCCGATTTGCAAGACTGGTCGAACGCGTCGCCCACATTGAATTTCTCTACGGCGTGATCGAGCAGGAAGCGTCGAAGCGGAGCAACGCCGAATGGATAGACTTTTGCGATCGCGTTAGCATTCCATGCATGCCCGTGCTGTCGCTTGCCGATCTTCCCAACGACGCGCACATGGCGGCAGTCGGCATGTTCCAGACGGCCGAGCATCCCACAGAGGGTGCTTACAAATCGATTCGGCGGCCGGTTAATTTCAGCGGCAGCGCGTTCAAGGTCCGGCATCATGCGCCACGGCTTGGCCAGCACACTCAGGAGATTCTGGCCGAGCTGCAAATGGACGCTGACGAAATCGGAACGGATCCTCACGAAACAAGTGCTGCGAGGTAAGCGCCATGGCTGGTGTAACATACGAACAGGACGGGGGCGTCGTAACACTGACGCTCGACGAGCCACAGACGCGCAACGCGATTTCCGAGGCGATCATCGCCGATCTGGTTATCCATTGCCGCCGCATCAATTCCGATATGTCTGTATCCTGTGTCGTCCTTACCGGGGCGGGAGAGAGCTTCTCGTCCGGCGGTAACGTGAAGGATATGCGCGACAAGAAGGGGCTGTTTGCCGGCTCGCCGGCCGACATAAGGCGGGCTTACCAGCACGGCATCCAGCAGATCCCGCTCGCCATGCACGAACTGGAGGTGCCGTCCATTGCTGCGGTCAATGGGTACGCGGTAGGCGCGGGCTGCGACCTGAGCCTGATGTGCGACATCCGCATTGCCGCCGACGACGCGCAGTTTGCCGAGAGTTTCATGCGTGTAGGGTTGGTGTCCGGCGATGGCGGCGCCTGGTTCCTGCCGAAAGTGGTCGGTCTGTCACGTGCCTACGAGATGACCTTCACAGGTGATTTCATCAAGTCCGACGTCGCTTTGGCTTGGGGGCTTGCTTCCTATGTGGTGCCGAAAGATCGTTTGATGATCAAAGCGCAGGCGATGGCGAAGAAGATCGCCGCCCATCCGCCGCAGTCGATCCGCATGTGCAAGCGACTGCTTCGCGAAGCGGGGCATCTTCCGCTGCCTACCCATCTGGAGATGGCATCAAGCATGCAAGCCATCGTCCAGCACACTTCCGATCAGCATGAAGCCGTGGTGGCTTTCCTCGAAAAGCGCAAACCGCAATTTCAGGGCGCGTGAAGAGGCTCTGAAGCATGGCGATGTTCCAGCTCGACGGCACCAGCATGCCACCGGAGACGGAGGTCATCAGGGCAAAGGTGCGGACATTTCTGGATAAGGAGCGTGCCGAGGGACGCTTCAAGTCGCACACGTCTTCATGGTCGACCTTCGACCCGGAGTTCAGCCGCCGCGCTGCCGCAGAAGGTTTTGTCGGCATGACCTGGCCAAAGCGCTATGGCGGGGGTGAGCATTCCAATCTCGAGCGGTTCGTCGTAACGGAAGAGATGCTCGCCGCGGGTGCGCCTTCGGGCGCACATTGGATCGCCGACCGGCAGTCCGGTCCCCAGATCCTGAAGCACGGCAGCGAGCGAGCCAAACGGGAGATCCTGCCGCGGATCGCTGCGGGGGAGTGCTTCTTCGGCATTGGGATGAGCGAACCGGAATCCGGCTCGGATCTTGCGGCCGTGCGTACGCGGGCGGCCAAAGTCGATGGCGGCTGGGTCATCAACGGGTCGAAAATCTGGACCTCGAATGCCCACCGTGTTCATTACCTGATAGTTCTCGCGCGAAGTGAGGCGCCCGGAGATAACAGGCATGGTGGCCTGACCCAGTACATCGTGGATACGGCGTCGCCGGGCGTCGAGATCCGCCCTATTCTAAACCTTGCCGGAGCTCATGAGTTCAACGAAGTTTTCTTCTGCGACTGCTTCGTTCCGGATGACATGTTGGTCGGCCAGCCTGGAGAGGGCTGGGCGCGCGTGACAGGCGAACTGGCGTTCGAGCGCGCCGGGCCCGATCGCTTCATGTCTGACATCCGGCTTGTCGCCGAACTGGTGGAAAAGGTCGGATCTACTCCATCGGAGCGGCAGGCGATCGAGATCGGCAGATGCGTGGCGCATTTCGCGGCACTGCGGCGAATGTCGTCGTCGATCGCCGTGCTGCTGGAACAAGGTAAGAATCCAGTCACCGAGGCGGCGTTGCTGAAAGATGCCGGCACCTCCTTCGAGCGCGAGATTCCCGAGCTTGTCCGTCGGTTGATTGAGGTCGAGCCGAGCTTGGATGACGATGACAGGCTCACAGAAGCAACCGCGCATGTACTGCTTCATGCGCCTTCGTTTACGCTTCGGGGCGGCACGCCGGAAATCCTTCGGGGTTTGATCGCGCGCGGCCTGGGTCTTCGGTAGAGGCGCCTCATGAGCGAAGATATTCTGCAGATTGTTCTCGATCAGACTGATCGCATGCTTGGCGAGAATGTCACCAAGGAGGTATTGTCTGCTTCCGATCGTGGCACATGGCCCGGCGATCTCTGGAGATCAGTCGAAGAGGCGGGACTTCAGCACGCGATGGTTCCCGAGGCTCGCGACGGTATCGGGCTGTCCTGGAGCGATACCTCTGCGCTGATCCGCCGGATGGGTTACTGGGCGCTGCCACTACCGCTACCCGAAACCATTATCGCAAACTGGCTGTGGTGTTCGGCCGGCGGCGACAAGCTCGATGGTCCGGCCGCGTTTGGCCCTGTTGTTCATCACGATCGCATTGTCATCGAAGAGGGGCCGGACGGATGTCTGCTGCAAGGCACGATGCACCATGTGCCTTGGCTCTCCAACGTGCACCAGTTGATCGTGCTGGCGGCCGACGGCGCGGGAGGACGTCGGCTCTGCTTGTTGCCGGCTCAAAAGATCGTAGCGTCAGGATCTCGCCTGAACTTGGCCCGCGAGCCGCGCGAGAATGTCTGTTTGGACGGTATAACGATCTCGTCAAAGCACACGCGTTCGATTTCCCTGGCCTCGGTCGAGCCCGGCCTCCAGCCATATGCAGCCGCGATTCGCGCACAGCAGATCGTCGGTGGCCTGGAGCGAAGTCTCGAATTTGCCCTGAAGTATGCCAATGAGCGCGTACAGTTCGGCCGTCCAATTGCAAAGTTCCAGGCTATCCAGCATATGCTGGCAGTGGCGGCGTGCCATGTTGCTGCAGCGACGGCTGCCGCAGATGCCTTGTCGCTGGCGGAGCGCCTGGACGACGCATCGCTCGCAATTGCGATAGCCAAAGCCCGATGCGGCGAAGCCGCGGGAACGGTGGCTGCGATCTGTCACCAGGTCCACGGCGCCATGGGTTTCACGCAGGAGCATCCTCTGCATTTCACAACTCGGCGACTGTGGTCCTGGCGCGACGAGGGTGGGTCTGAAACGCATTGGCAGGAATGGATTGGTCGCGCCGTTTGCGCTGCCGGTAGCAACTTACTCTGGCCAACAATAGTCGATGGGAGCGCCGGCCGATCATCGGCGGACATGCGACCATTTGCGCAGAACGCAATCACCGGGTAGGTCCAACATATCACAGACGTGATGGAATGCCTTGGCGTGCTTTGATACGACGATCGAAACAACGGCAAGAACTGAGGGACGGCACTGAAGGATGGTTGAGGCACGCCAGACAGGCAGCGGCGGCGAAATTCTAATCGAATCTCTGGTCTCCCAAGGTGTCGATCACGTCTTTTGCGTTCCCGGCGAGAGCTATCTTGCAGCGCTGGACGCGATGCACGATCGGAAGATTGCGGTCACGGTATGTCGCCAGGAGGGCGGCGCCGCGATGATGGCTGAGGCCGCAGGCAAGAGCACGGGACGTCCCGGCATTTGCTTCGTGACCAGAGGGCCGGGCGCAACCAACGCTTCCGCCGGCATACACATCGCAGCGCAGGACTCCACGCCGATGATTCTTTTCATCGGGCAGGTCGAACGCGGCATGCGCGAGCGCGAGGCGTTCCAGGAGATCGATTACAAGTCGTTCTATGGCGCAATCGCGAAGTGGGCCGCCGAGATAGATTCCGTAGAGCGGATTCCCGAGTTCGTATCGCGTGCATTTCATGTGGCGACCTCCGGGCGGCCTGGACCCGTCGTGCTCTCGCTCCCGGAAGATCTACTGGTTGAGGTTGGAACGGCGAGCCACGCGAAACCGTGGCGACAGATCGAGACCAGTCCTGGCGCATCGGAAATGCGAGAACTGCAGGATCTTCTCGCGGCAGCGAAGCGACCCTTTGCGATAGTGGGCGGCAGCCGGTGGACGTCATCGGCCTGTAGCGCGTTCGCTGAATTCGCGCAGGGCAACAATATCCCAGTGGCAACTTCATTCCGGCGGCAGTCGCTGTTCAGCGCCGAACATCCCTGTTTTGCAGGCGAAGCAGGCGCCGGCATCAATCCCGGTCTGAAGGCGCTTGTCCAGCAATCCGACCTGCTGCTGTTGATCGGCGGTCGCCTAGGCGAACTGCCTTCGGCAAGCTACAGCCTCGTCGATGTGCCGGAACCGGCCCAGCGGCTCGTACATGTCTATCCTGGAGCCGAAGAGATCGGTCGGGTGTATCGTCCGACCCTTGGCATCCATGCCTCGCCGGCGGCGTTCGCCTCCGCATTGCGCGAGGTGGTGCTTCCAGCCCGAAGCGGAGAGTGGTGTGCGCGCGCGCGTACGTCGTATCTGGAATGGACCGAACAGCCGCCTGCCAGTCCCGGCAAAGTACAGATGGCATCGCTGATTAGGTGGCTGCGGCAGCATCTACCCGTCGACGCAATGCTGACCACCGGCGCTGGAAATTACGCCGGGTGGGTGCAGCGGTACTTTCGCTTTCGGGAGTTTGGAAGCTTCGTTGCGCCGACCTCTGGATCGATGGGCTACGGTGTACCCGCTGCCGTAGGGCTGCAGCGGCTGCACCCGGGAAAAAAGGTCGTGGCATTCGCGGGCGATGGCTGTTTCCTGATGCATGGCCAGGAGTTTGCGACGGCAGTGCAGTACCGTCTGCCGATCATCGTGATCGTGATCAACAACGGCATGTACGGCACGATCAGAATGCACCAGGAGCGCGAATATCCCGGGCGGGTTATGGCCACCGAGTTGATCAATCCGAATTTTGCCGATTATGCACGAGCTTTCGGCGGCCACGGAGAAATTGTCGAGACCACCGATGAGTTCGCGGCGGCATTCCAGCGTGCGCGCTCGGCAGGCAAGCCGGCGATCATCGAAGTGCGGATCGATCCCGAAGCCATTTCGACGACATCGACCCTGAGCGAAATCCGAGCCAAAGCCCTCCTGCGGACGGCCGGTCAACAATCGAACTAAGAACAAGAGGAGCGAACGCAATGCGCAACGGAGATGAAACCCGATCGAATCAGGCGACAAGGCCAACGCGGCGCCGCTTCCTGAAGTGGACGGGTGGGTTGATTGCGGCGCCGGCTATCGTCTCGTCGGTCCGTTCCTATGCGGCGCCGGCGGCGCTTGAAGGGGCTGGGATCGACTATGACAAGGCGCGCAGCGAGGGGCCCGTCAGGCTCTGGTACAGCGATCAGGAGCCCGACGTAGTCGAATACATCAAGGTTTACACGGAAAAGACGGGTTTGCCCGTCCAGCAACTCCGTCTCTCCACCGGCGCTGCACTGCCCAAGCTCAAGGCCGAACTGAAGACCGGAAACGTCAGCGTCGACGTGTTCAACTGCACTGACGATGGCCTGTTCGATCAGCTTCGCGAAGAAGGCTTGCTGCTGAAGTATGAAACTCCTGTGATTGCAGCATACGGCAAGGATTATCGCAGCGCCGAGCCCGGATACTGGACGACGTTCTATATCAATGTCGGTCCGATGGCGTACGACACACGTTACGTGCAGGAGGCCGAAGCGCCAAAGGTCTGGGAGGATCTGCTGCAGCCACGCTGGTCAAAGCAGATCGGTGTCCAGGTGGCCTCGGCCGGATCACAGTACGCCTGGTGGTACAATCTGAAGGAAGTCGTCGCTCCTGACTTCTGGGATAAGCTGGCAGTGCAGAAGCCGCGATCATATGCGACGTCGAACCAGATGATGAACGACATCAATTCTGGAAGCCTGAAGATCGGCGGCAAGGTCAGCATCTTCCAGTACACCAAGGCAGTGAGAGCGAAGACGCCGCTCAAGATCGTCCTGCCCCCCGCCGGCACACCGGCTTCGAACGCGGTGACCGGCATCGTGGCGGCTTCGCCCCGTCCCAACGCGGCAAAGGCATTCGTGCATTTCCTGCTCTCCCGGGAGGGGCAGCAGGCCTGGAACGATATCCAGGGCTCGTTGTCGGCGCGCAGCGATGTCAAGGTCGCTGAACTGCCGTCTCTCGCCGAAACGAAGATTCTGGTTCCGAAGGACTTCCAGGACTACCGATCGGCGAAGCAGCACAAGGAATTCGAGAGAATCTGGAACAAGGTCGTAGGGTTTTGACGGAGGCTGCGATCAACGTCAGACCGAAGCGGGCCGCGCGTTCGTGGTCGCCAAGTGTGCTTGTGCCCTTGGCGATCCTGAGCGCGTTCCTCTGCGTCCCCCTGCTGATGCTGATTTCCACTGCGTTCAATGTCGGAGATCCGCAGATATTTCCTGCACGGGAGTTCGGTATCGACAATTTCAGCGAGGTGCTCGATCATCTCGACTGGATAAGAAATACGCTCACCATCTCGGCCCTCGGCACGATCCTGGCGATCCTGATCGCAATCGTCATATCGTGGACGCTCTATCGCACGGATGTTCCCGGACGCAGCATTCTCGATCTCCTGATCGCGATTCCGTATCCGCTCGGACCGCTCGTTGGTGCCCTGGCGTGGCACCAGCTTGGTTCCTCGCATCATGGCCTGATCAACGATCTTTATAGGTGGGCGACGGGCTTTGATGGCAGCCTGATCAATACATCCAGCCTGACCGCGATTATCGTGATCACTGCGTTGTTCGAGGCGCCGGTAGCGATCCTCATGATCGGGGCGGCAATGCAGAGGATGGATCCGTCACTGGAGGAGTCCTCCGCCATGCTAGGTGGCGGTCTTGTCCGCACCGCCCTGACGGTGACCTTGCCGCTGATGCTGCCGGCCATTCTTAGCGCCAGTCTGTTCCTGTTCGTATCGATCGGCGGTGCATTCGCGATTCCGGCCATCCTCGGCGCCGAGGAGCGCATTTACGTCGTAACGACCGCGATCTATCAGCTGTTCCAGTCCTACCCGCCTCGGTATCCGCTCGCCGCCGCCATCGGCTCTGTTCTGATCGCGATCGCGTTGCTGGCTCTGTGGCTTCACGGGCGCATCCTGCGGGGGAAGACCTATGCGGTCATCACGGGCAAGAATTACCGCCCGCGCCGCATCAAGCTGCGGCAACCCGTCAAGGCGTTGCTTCTCGCTGGGATATGGCTGTACGTTTTCATTGCCGTATTTCTCCCGATCGGTACGCTTCTGCTTGCCGCCGTCCAACGTACAAGCGACATCAGCTTCAATCCGGCAGACTGGACGCTCGACAATTTCCGCTTCGTCGCGTTGGAGTTCGACACCACCCGCAAGGCGATTCTGAACAGCATCATCCTGGCAGTCGCGACCGGCGCGTTCGGGGCGGTAGCGGCGACGGTTCTAGCGTGGATCGTCTATCGCTCGAGGAGCCGTGGCAGAGGCCTGCTCGAACAGGTGACCATGATTCCGCAGGCGTTTCCTCACGTGATCTTCGCGGTAGGGTTCCTCTGGACGGTGCTGCTGCTGCCTATCCCGATCTATAATACGCTCACCGCGATCCTGCTGGCCTTCCTGATCCTCTTCCTTCCACTCGCGTTCCGAAGCATGAGCGGCGTCGTCGTTCAGCTATCGCCCGCATTGGAGGAGGCCTCGCGCGTCGCGGGCGCAGGCTGGTTCACGATGTTTCGCACCGTGACAGTCCCGCTTCTGGGCGCCGGCTTGCTTTCGACATGGGCGCTCCTGTTCATGGTGTCTGTTCGCGAGGTATCGGCGTCGGTGTTTCTCGCGGGTCCTGAAAGCCAGGTGCTTGGGCCGGCGATTCTCAGCTTCTGGGACTCGGGTGGGATGCCGCGGGTGAGTGCCCTTGCGATCATTCAGGCGATCATTGTCCTGCTCGCGCTTTTCGTGGTGCGATGGACGGTCGGCCGATCGCGCATCACAATGACCGAATAGACAAGCAGGCCGCCATGTTGAGCAAACCGGAATTTCTGGCAGACCAGCGTCAAGGCGCAGGCAACTCCGATGCGCCTTTCATCGAGGTCCGCAACCTCTACGCCGCCTACGGCGAGAACATCGTGGTCCGCAATCTGTCGCTATCGGTCGGCGCGGGCGAGCACTTGTCGTTGCTGGGGCCTTCGGGTTGCGGCAAGTCCACCCTGTTGCGCTGCATTGCCGGCCTGGAGGAGCCAATCAGCGGCGAAATCATCATTGATTCCAGGACCGTGTTCTCTTCCGAGCGCAAGCTAAACGTTCCTGCGCAGAAGCGCTCGCTGGCGATGGTGTTTCAATCATATGCGATCTGGCCGCACATGACCGTGTGCGAGAATGTGGCTTACGGCCTGCGCGTCAAAGGCGTCGGCCGCGAAGAGGCGCGGCAGGCCGCTAAGCGCGCGCTTGCCATGGTCGGAATGGAGTCCTTCATCGACCGGCCTGCTACGGACCTCAGCGGCGGGCAGCAGCAGCGTGTGGCCTTTGCCCGGAGTCTGGCTCCATCGCCAAAAGCGATCCTGCTCGACGAGCCACTGTCCAATCTCGATGCGCGGCTGCGGTCCAACATGCGCAACGAATTGAAGGATCTTCAGGCGAAATTGAGGCTTTGCACCGTCTACGTCACGCACGACCAGGAAGAAGCAATGGCGATGTCGGATCGCATCATCGTCATGCGGTCGGGCGAGATCGAGCAGCAGGGAACGCCGTCCGATATCTATCAGCGGCCGCGGACGCGCTTCGTTGCCGATTTTATTGGCGCCGCCAACATCGCGGAAGGCAAGCTCAAGGCGGTCGATGGCCAGAACGCGACAGTCGAGGTCAAGGATATCCTGTTCAAATGCAGGGTTGCCGATACCGGTTCCGTGCCGCAGGTCGGAGCCGAATGCGAACTGGCTATCAGGCGCATCTTTCCGAGGCTGGCTTCTGAGGAAATCCCCGGACTCGTCAACCAGTGGCCGGCGACCGTGGTAGCCAGAACGTTCCTGGGCGACACCGTCGAATACGTAGTGAGTTATCCCGGCGGGCAGTTCCACGTTCAATCCACGCCTTTGACCGATCTCGACAAGGGGGACCGGGTATTTGTGCATGTGCCGCCTGAAAACGCCGTTCTAATCGGCACCAGCGGCGGTTCGGCGGAAATGCACAGGTAAGGTTTGTCCGTGACGACGACTGACAAGATCGATACAGCCGAGGTTGACGTCCTCGTGTTGGGTGGGGGTATGGCCGGACATCGGGCCGCCCTTTCGGCCGCTCAAGCCGGGGCGACGGTGGGCCATGCATTCCTCGCGCGCGGTGCTTCGTCATACATGATCTGTGCCAACGTGCCGCTTGGCTGCATCGATCCCCGTGACAATGAGGAAATCTACGCGCAGGACATGATCAAGGGCGGCTACGGCCTCAACGACCGCATCCTTGTCGAGGCGATGGCCAACAACGCAATCCCGAGCTTCCACGACCTCGTTGCGCTGGGTGTCTCGTTCGTGCGCGAGGGCGACGGCTATGCCCAGCGGCTCTTGGCAGGCAACTCCTATCCGCGCGGCGTCTATACCTCTGGCGGCGGCATGGGAAAGGTGATCGTAGATCAATTGTCCAGCGCGGCCGTGCAGCGCGGCGTTCGGTTGTGGTCGGGCACCTATGTGGTTGGTCTGATGCGGCGCGATGGTGCTGTCGTGGGCGCACTCCTGGCCGACCATCGCAAAGAGCGTTTTATCGCCGTTCGCGCCAAGGCGGTGGTGATGGCCATGGGAGGTGTCGGAAAGCTCTACGAGGCGAGCACCTATCCGACCGACGTATCGGCCGACTCATATGCGATCGCTCTCGAGGCTGGCGCCAGCCTCATTGACATGGAGTTTGTTCAGTTCGAGCCCACCGTGACCGTATACCCGGAAGGCGCGCGCGGCATGGAAATGCCGACCGCGATGTTGGGCGACGGCGCGCAGCTTCTAAACGCGCACGGCGAGCGCTTCATGTTCCGCCACAATCCGCAGAACGGCGAGCGTCTGATCGAGAAGGCGAAGATGTCCTTCTTTATCCAGCAGGAGATCGATGAGGGGCGCGGCCTTCCGGACGGCACGGTTTTTTTCAATACCTTGACTGTTCCGGCCGAGCGGCTCGAGAGCTATGTCTCTCACTGCAGGCGGCTCCGCAACGCGGGACTTGAGCCTACGAAGGAAATGCCGCGGGTTCGGCCGGCCGCGCATAGCCAGATGGGGGGCGTTGCCATCGATGCTGACGGCTTCACCGGCGTTCCCGGCCTCTACGCATGCGGTGAAACCTCTGGCGGCGTCCATGGCGCGAGCCGCATGGCTGGCAACAGCGGAGCGGAAACTCTGGTGATGGGCTGGGTCGTCGGCCGGGCCGCGGCAGTTGCCAGCCAGCGGATGACGGCAGCATCGGTTGAAGTCCCACCGTTGATTGCACCGCTTCTCGAAGATCTGTCCAGCAATGGTGCTCTGGCTGACGGTGATACGGGGCTCCGGGAGGAAGCCGGGTCAATCATGGCGCAGAAAGCTGGGCTGTACCGCGACGAGGCAAACCTTGCCCAGGGTTCGGCGTCGATCCATGAACTGCAGCGTCGCGCCCGGGGGCTTCCCGGGAAGACGTTCCGGCAGGCACTCGACGCGCGCACGACCCGCAACATGCTGAAAGTAGCAGACGTCATTCTGCGGGCGGCGCAGCTTCGAACCGAGAGCCGGGGTGCTCATCGCAGAACGGAGTTTCCGTCGCAGAACGACGAGCAATGGCTCAAGCATATCTCGTTTCGGTCGGCAGGTGAGGGCGCCGCCGTCGTCTCCGAGATAATTCCCATCCGCTAGGAAAGCCGCACCACGATGCAGAAGCCACTATCCGGAATTCGCGTTCTTGATTTCACACGGTTGTTCGCGGGCCCGTTCTGCACGATGCTATTGGCCGATCTCGGCGCCGACGTGGTGAAGCTCGAACCTCCGGAAGGAGATCCGACCCGGACTCAGGGGCCACCGTTCTACGATGGGGCAGGGATGAGTTTCTGGGCCGCCAACCGCAATAAGCGGTCGATCGTGTTCGATCTCAAGCAGCCGAAAGATCTGGAGCT
This sequence comes from Pseudomonadota bacterium, assembly GCA_023432885.1. GTDB lineage: Bacteria > Pseudomonadota > Alphaproteobacteria > Rhizobiales > Xanthobacteraceae > Bradyrhizobium. The sequence goes on from JAEZEU010000537.1 coordinate 19,367, forward strand.
CGCGCGCCGATTGGCGGTGCAAGCTGATGTCCTCGTGGAGAACTTCCGGCCCGATGTCATGCGGCGGTTCGGGCTGGATTATGAAAGCCTGTCGCGCGACAATCCCAGGCTGATCTACATGGCCATGTCGGGGATGGGCGCGGATGGACCCTACAGCAAGAAAGGCGCCCTTGACCTGACTATCCAGGCCGAGGCCGGCTACATGAGCCTTACCGGCGAGCGCGACGGCAAACCGATCAAGCTGGGGACGTCGGCCTTTGACCTGGTCTGCGGACAATACGCCTCGAGCGGCATCATCACCGCGCTGTACGACCGTGAAAAGACCGGCAAAGGGCAGAAGATAGAAACCAGCCTTTTCGAGGGGATTCTCACTTATCTCGTCGACGCGGGCATGGGCTGGCTGCTGACCGGCGAGCGGCGGCAGAAGTGGGGCTCCGAGCATGCCGCCAATGTGCCGTACAAGGCCTATTTGGCGGCAGACGGCTACATTGTCATCGCTTCGGCGACGCAGCGGCTCTACGAGGCCTTCATGAACGTGCTCGGCCGCAGGGATCTCGTAGGTCACCAAAAATTCGCGACCATGGCTGACCGGGTCACGAACCGCGCCGAACTCTACGAAATCCTCGACGCCGAAGTCCTCAAATGGAAGGTGGACGATCTTGTCGCCAAGCTCGATGCCGCCGCGGTGCCCTGCGCGCCGGTGAACGACATGGAGCGGGTGTTCAACCATCCCCAGACGCTGGCGCGGGGCATGCTGGCGAGCGTCAAGCGGCGCGATGGCACCGAGATGCCCGCGATCGGACCTGCGGTGAAATACGGCTCGTTCGACGTCTCGGCTGACTGGCGTGCCGCGCCGGCACTTGGCGAGCATCGGCGCGAGATCCTTCAAGAATGGATCAATGAACGCGGCGTGGTGTAGATATGGAAGCGCAGCAGATGGCAAGTCTTCCGCCGATCGGGACCAGAATAGAGTTCACCAAGACGGTCGCCGAAAGCGATGTTTATCTCTACGCGGGCATCACCGGGGATTTCTCGCCGAATCATATCGACGAGCGCTACATGAGCAGCGGTCGCTACAAGCGTCGTATCGCCCATGGCGCCCTGATGATCGGGTTCATGTCCGCGGCCGCCGCGCGCCTTTCACTCGGCCGTACGGTATCTGTCGGCTATGACAAGGTGAGGTTCACGGCGCCGGTATTTTTCGGCGACACCATCATGACCGAGTACGTGCTTCGCGAAATCGACCTGCAGAGGCGGCGGGCGAAATCCGAGGTTCGCTGCATCAATCAGGACGGCGTCGTGGTCGCCAGCGCCGTTCATCTCAGAGCCATGGT
>JAEZEU010000004.1 GCA_023432885.1 Pseudomonadota bacterium
GCGGAAGCCGCTGCCGCCTGCCATTGCGCCGCCGCGGAAGCCACTGCCGCCCGCCATTGCGCCGCCGCGGAAGCCGCCGCCGCCCGCCATTGCACCGCCCCGGAAGCTTCCACCGCCGGCCATTGCGCCGCCACCGCCGCCGCCGACGGCAACACCACCACCGCCGGCACGAACGCCGCCGCCTCCGCCAAAGGATCTACCCTGCGCAAAGCTCTCGGTCGGCAGGGCCGCGACCAGCGCAAGCGCGGCGACAGTGCTCAAAACTTTCAGATTGGTCATATTCGGCTCCGATTTCCTGAATGCAGGCCAACCCTCAACCCAGAGAGATGTTCCCGACCTCGGCTCTCCTTGTGCGTGATCACGAGCCTGTCAGAGCCCGTGTGTATGGGCGATGAACGGATGGCTTCGATCCTGCGGCAATTCGTGCCCATTGCCCGCTGAGAAGCGGTAATGTGCTGCGGCGCCCGCTGGACAATCCGGCCCGCCGGTGGCATCAGGGCGACAGCTTTCGAACTGCGGCCGAGATCGGATGAAACAGTTTTTGCTGAAATTCTTCACTTGGTGGAACGGCCAGACCTTTGGCACGCAGCTGTGGACCTGGCGTTTCGGCGAACTGGTGGGCACCGACGACCAGGGCAATCGCTACTATCGCACCCGCGGCGGCGCCATCGATCCGACGCTCGGCTTCGAGCGGCGCTGGGTGATCTATAACGGCTACGCCGAAGCCTCGCGGATTCCACCGGAATGGCACGGCTGGATCCACCACGTCGTCGATGTGCCGCCGACCGAGGAAAAGTACACCCCGCGCGAATGGGAAAAGCCCCACGTGCCGAACATGACCGGCACCGCGCAGGCTTATCGCCCCTCCGGCTCGACGCTGGCCTCCGGCCGCCGCCCCGCCGCCACCGGCGACTACAAGGCTTGGACGCCGGGAAGCTGACGCTTCGTCTTCTCGTCTTCGCTCAAGAAGCCGCGCGCGGCCGGCTGCGCACGCTGCAAGGTGAATCGGCGCTGCGCTGCAGTTGCCTGTGAATAACGGTAACAGCGGGGACGCATTGCAGCGCGCCGTTGCGCGCCTCGCGTCAATGCGGCTCAATCAACCATCTTACGGAGGTGGGAAACCACCGCGTCGGATCGGGCTCCGGATCGCGACCGTCCCGATGAGCAGCGGCCCCCGAGTGGGACACGGCCGGGAGATAGGCCCCCGGTGCAGAGGTCCTGAAATCGCCCGCTGATGTGGGGCAGCCGTGAGACAGGAAAGGCCGTCCGGGCAACCTGACGGCCTTTTTCTTTTGCGCCGGTCATTGATCAGGCGTGCTGCGCCAGACGCTCGGCGGCGCGCCGATAATTCTCGATGCGGCGCTGTCGCGTCGGCGCCATCCGTTCCTGGAGCAGTGCAAGGACCTCTGCGGGCGCCGTCTCCGGCGAGCCGGCATCGAAGGGCGGGGCGGGATTGTATTCGAGCCGAAGCTGAATCGCCTCCGCGGTCTTGCGATCGACCATGATCGATACCAGCGTCAGGGCGAAATCGATGCCGGCCGTGACGCCGCCCCCGGTGACGCGGTTGCGATCGACGCAGACACGCGTCTTTGCCGGGATCGCTCCGAACGGGGCAAGGGCCTCCATAGCCGACCAGTGCGTCACCGCGCGATAGCCCTTCAGAAGGCCTGCCGCGCCAAGCACCAGCGAGCCGGTGCAAACCGAGGTGATGTATTTCGCGCCTTCCGCCTGCCTTCGCACGAAGGCGAGCATCTCCTCGTCATTGACCATGTCATCGGTGCCGACGCCGCCGGGCACGCAGATGACGTCGAGCTGCGGACAGTCGGCGAAGGTGATGGTCGGCGTGATCGCCATCACCGAGTCGCTTGCAACGGGCTCGATGCGCTTCCAGATCAGGTGCACCCGGGCGCCGGGCACGCTGGAGAACACCTGCAGCGGTCCGGTGAAGTCGAGCTGGGTGACGCGCGGAAACAGCACAATTCCGATTTGCAGGGCTGCGGACATCGAGGACTCCTGATTTTGCTTGACGGCCGCAGCATCGCATGATGCCCTTCCGTCCGAAATGACGGATTTCCCTCATTTTGGGACAAGGCGGCCATGATCGGTGTCCTGATCTTTCCGGACTTCCAGCTGCTGGATGCGGCAGGCCCCATCTCGGCGTTCGAGATCGCCGCGCGCTACGCCGGCGGGACTCCCGCGATACGCGCCATCGCGCTCGAGCCCGGGCCGGTGAGGAGTTCTTCCGGCGTCGAGATGCTGGCGCGCAGCACCAGGCCGTCGGCATTCACGACCTTGATCGTTGCCGGCGGCGAGGGCGTGCGCAGCGCGGCGGCCCGCTCAGACATGCTCGCTTTCGTGCAGGGCATGGCGAAGCGCGGCATTCGCATCGCGAGCGTATGTTCGGGCGCCTATGTCCTGGCCGAAGCGGGACTGCTCGACGGCAAGCGCGCCACGACGCATTGGCAACGCACGCGGCACTTCGTTGCAACCTATCCCGGGGTCAAGCTGGAGCCGGACCAGATCTTCGTGCGTGACGGCAACATCTGGACCTCGGCGGGTATCACGGCCGGCATCGACCTGTCGCTTGCCATGATCGCCGAGGATCATGGCGAGGACATCGCGCAGAAAACTGCGCGGCAGCTCGTGCTCTATCACCGCCGCTCCGGCGGACAGTCGCAATTCTCGTCTCTCCTCGAACTGAAGGCGCCGACTGGACGCTTCGCGCCGCTGCTGGCCTGGGCGCGTGAAAACCTCGACGCGCCCCTGACGGTGGAAGACATGGCCGATCGCGCCGGCATGAGTGCGCGGCATTTTTCCCGCGCCTTCATCGCGGAGACCGGAACCACGCCTTCCAAGGCGGTCGAGAAGCTGCGGCTCGAGGTGGCGAAACAGCGCGTGCAGTCGTCGAGCGAGGCGATCGAGCGCGTCGCCGAGATTACTGGCTTTGGCGATCCGGCGCGGATGCGGCGCGCCTTCATCCGCGCCTTCGGCCAGCCCCCGCAATCGCTGCGGCGTGCGGCCCGCGCGGGCTAGAGATAGCCGGCGCGCGCCGCCATCCCTATGGCGGGCGCGAAAAGCCTCATTTGACGACGTCTGCCTTTTTCTTCTCGATCTTGGTGATGGTGTCGACGCCGCCGTTCTGTGCGGCGGAGAAGCTGACCTGGTCGCCGGCATGCAAGTCTTCGAGCGTAGAGCCCTGCACCTTGTACCGCGTCGCGGTGCCGCCACTCGAGCCGACCGTGCCGTCCTGGGATTGCCGGATGGCAATCGTGCCGTTGAGCCGGTCGATCTGCGTGACCATCCCCGTCTTCATGTCCTCTGCAAAAGCAGCTGAGCCGATCAAGGCGACGGCTGCGGAAGCAAAGCTGATCGTCTGGATGAGTCTCATGGCGACCTCCGGTTTTCGGGCACGTCGAAGCTAACGCGCGCGGGGCAATCCGGTTCCCGGAGGTCTCAGTGCGGCTTCTCGGGTTGCCATCCGAGCACGGCAAGCATCACGAAGAATCCGATGACATAGCCTGCGATGATCGGCCAACCGTGGCGAATCCAGCGACCGACCGATTTGGCTTCCGGGTACATATTCGACAGCGCGACGCCTGCGGAGGAGCCAAACCAGATCATCGAGCCGCCGAAGCCAACGGCATAGGCGAGATAGCCCCAATCGTAGCCGCCCTGCCTGAGCGCCAGCGCGGTGAGGGGGATGTTGTCGAACACCGCGGACACGAAGCCGAGGCCGAGCGCGGTCTGCCAGGAGGCGGCCGGCAGCTTTTCCACAGGCATCATCGAGGCCGATGTCACCAGGGCGAGCAGGAAGATGGTGCCCTTGAAGGTCTCCGGCATGATCTTCCAGTCCGGCGGGCGCAAGCGTGCCGTGGCGAGGATCACGATCCAGACCGCAAGGCCGAGCAGCGGCAGCGTCTCGAGCAGGAACGGAAATCTCAGATTTGCCGTGAGATTCGCCGCGAGCGCGGCAATCAGCATGGCCGCGACGACAAGCACGCGCATCCAGTCGATCCGAAGTCCCGACGGCGGATTCTTCACGATCGGCGAATGGCGCTGCTGTTGAACCGACACCGGCACGGCGAAGATCAGCATCGCCGCGATGGCCGCCACATAGGCCTCGACCACACTGAGCGGGCTGACGCCGCCGATCCACATCATGGTTGTGGTGGTGTCGCCGACGACGCTTCCAGCGCCGCCTGCATTCGAGGCAGCCACGATCGCGGCCAGATAGGCGATGTGGACCTTGCCCCTGAAGACGTGCCGCGCGACCGTGCCGCCGATCAGCGCCGCCGCGATATTGTCCAGAAAACTGGAGAGCACGAATATCAGGACGAGAAGAACGAGGCCGCCCCTCCAGTCATCCGGCAATAGCCGCGGCATCTCGTCCGGAATCCGGCTTTCCTCGAAATGGCGCGACAGGATCGCAAAGCCCATCAGCAGCAGGAACAGGTTCGCAAGAGTCACCCACTCGTGCCCGAGATGCCCGGCCAGGCCGCCGAAGCCCGGTCCGACCTTGAATCCCGTGAAGGCGAGCTTGTAGGCGGTGATCGCGACCAGCCCGCCGAGTGCGACGGGCAGCGTGTGATGGTGAAATACGGCGACGCCGAGCAGGGTCAGGCCGAACAGGATGAAGTCGACCGGGATTCCATAGACGATCAAGTGGACCTCGGCGTGTCAGGTGAGGGCAAACCGAATTCGGTCACGCTCGCAATCGAATCGATCAATCCTGCACTAGAGAAAGGAAGTCGGCTTCAATATCGGTCACATGCTGCAATGCTTTCAGCCCAGCGCCTTCAGCCAAGCGCTGATCTCGCTTGCGGCTATGTTGGCCTGGTTGAGCAGCTTGCCCATGGTGAAGAAGCCGTGGAACTGGCCGGGAAAATAGCGGTAGGTCACGGCGACGCCGGCCTGCCTCAGCCGCTCGGCGTATTCATGGTCCTCGTCGCGCAGGGGATCGGCCCCGGCGACGAGCACATAGGCGGGCGGCAGGCCTGCGAGCTTTGCGCGCGCGGGCGAGGCGCGCCAGTCGTTTCGGTCGGCGTCCCCCATATAGTGATCGATGAACCATCTGATCACCGTGTGCGTCAGCAGGAGGCTGGTCTCCGGCTCGCTGTGGGAGGGATGGTTCATTGCAAAGTCGGTCGCGGGATAGATCAGTACCTGGCCGGCCAGTGTCGGTCCGGTGTCGCGCAGCGCGATGGCGGTGACGGCCGCGAGATTGCCGCCGGCGCTGTCGCCACCGACCATGATGCGCGCGGCATCCACCCCGAGCTGCCCGGCGTTCGCTGCCACCCATTTCGTTGCCGCGATCGAGTCCTCCACCGCGGCGGGAAATTTGTGCTCGGGCGCGAGACGATAGTCGACGGAGATCACGATCAACTCGCCTTCATGGGCGAGCTTCCGGCATACTACGTCGTGGGAGTCGAGATTGCCGATCACAAAGCCGCCGCCGTGGAAAAACACGAGGCAGGGCGCCAGGCCGTCCTTCGTGCGCAGCGTCTTCGGCGTGTACATGCGAGCAGGGATCGAGCCGTGCGGGGCAGGGATCGAGAGCTGTCTTGTCGACTCCAATTCCGGTGCTTCGGGATTGGTGGCAAAGCGCGCGGCGAGATACATCTCGCGTGCTTCCGCTGCCGTCCCGTTCTCGTAAGGAGGGCGGTTCGCTTCGAGAAAGGCCTTGTAGACGGCGGCGGCATCCGGATCGAGTACGACGGGCATTGGCAGAGAACCTCTCATTGATGTCGTTCCGGGGCGGCTCGCAGAGCCGAACCCCAATGCGTAATTGCGCATTGTGGAATGTCGACATTCCAGGTTCGATGCTGCGAATCGCCCCGGAATGACGTTTTCATTCGACTTATGCAGCGGTGCGGCCGCCGTCCACCGTATAGTGCGAGCCCGTGACATAGCTCGCATCGTCGGAGGCGAGGAAGGCGACGATGGCGGCGACCTCGCTGGCCTGGCCAAGCCGCCGCGCTGGAATGCGGTCGACGATCCTGTCCTGCGGCGGCGGTTCGTTGCCGCCGGCGCGGCCCTGCAAGATCGTGGAGAGCATGCGGCTGTCGATCAGACCCGGACAGACGCAGTTCACGCGCACGCCGGTGCCGGTGCATTCCCACGCGGCGCTCTTGGTCAGCCCGATCACCGCGTGCTTGCTGGCGCTGTAGACCGCGATATGCGGCGAGCCCATCAGGCCGGCGATCGAGGCGGTGTTGATGATGCTGCCTTTCTTGTTCTTCAGCATGGTCGGCAGCACATGCTTCATCCCGAGGAATACGCCGACGACATTGACGTCGAGCACTTTTCGAAAGCTCTCCAGCGGATAGTCCGGGATCGGCTTGACCTCGCCCTCGATGCCGGCGTTGTTGAAGAAGATGTCGATGGTGCCGAACTTGTCGAGCGCGGCGCGGACGTATTCGGCGACTTCCTCTTCGCGCGTGACATCGGCGGTGATCACAAGCGGATCGGCATCGGCGGGCAGTTCCTTGATCGCGGCCTTCAGTTCTGCCTTGTTGCGGTCCACCGCGACAATGCGGGCGCCGCGCGCGGCCAGCAGGCGCACGGTGGCGCTACCGATGACACCGGCCGCGCCGGTGACGACGGCGACCTTGCCGTCCAGTCGGATACGATCGGCCATTTTGTGCTGTTTCCCCCTTATTGTTCCGGTTGCTCCGGAATTGTCGCGCGGCGAGACCCGCGCATTTTCGCGTGGAGCGACTATTCCACGCGGGGCAGGGGCTGGCTAGCCTGGGAAACGCCCTTTGCTCGCCGTTAACTTGGGGTAACAACTTCGGTTGAAGATTATCAATACGGCAGGCTAGGGGCGGGCCCAATCGGGCCGGCTGCTTTATCCGCACGATCGCTGGGACGCGTTACAGATCGATCATCGTCCTTGTGGGAATTGCCTCTGGTGCTTTGGGCACATTCCACAGGATCACGAGACGCTGTAGCCAAGTGAGCTCACGCTCATGCGTCTTGGGAATTTCGACGTAGTCGATCACTATATGGTCGTTCACCTTCTCGATCCGGAAGTAATTCAAGCGATACGAAGGATAGTAGACCGCGGGCAACAAGCCAAAGCGCACCGGGACACGGGACAATAGCTTCAGCCAGGTACCGGTATTGATGACGATTTGACCGGCTGGTCCAAGCCGCCGCAGGAACGCCGAGTGCGTGTGTCCGAAAATGAACACCGCCACCTTGTCGTCCGCCTGAAAGGCCTCCTGAGCCCCTTTCAGGTAGGGCTCTTCCGAATCGAGGTTCGGCGTCACTCCATGACTCGTCTGCAGGCGAAAGCGATGCAACGTTCGCTTGAGGTCGCGTTCGACGAACAAGGCAGGGATACCGAACAAAATCAAAAACAGGGAATTGATCGTGATCACGACCTGAAGGACGTTGTCGATGATCCCCAGCCTGCTCAATAGCGGGTTGTGAAGTATGATGTTGTAATCGAAGATGCCGGCGACCCGAAGGATTTCCCCGACAATCGCGATCACCGTGACGCCCGCCAGCAGCAGGAAGGGCAGCAGCACCCAGCGCAGCGCCATATTCATCTCGCGATAGAAGTAGTTCGACAGCATCCACTCGGGAATCTGCATCGTGCCCACGGAGCGGATGTCCTTGAGCCAGTTTCCCCGGCCGAAGTCGGAATACCGGCTGGCTCCGCTGACGAATGTTTCCGTGATGAAATAGCCGACCGGGAGCGCGTAGGCGTTGCCATATTCGGGGAAGCGGTTGAACTGGTCGCGCTGCTGTCCGTGTTCGATCCATATCCTCTTGTCGCCCACGGGGCGGATCAGAACCAGGCTCGTATCCAGATGGATGTTGTATGCCTGCAGTTTCTCCGCAAAGGCCGGATCGCAAGCGAGGTCATAATCGTGATTCCCGACCATCATGGTCACCTTGATGCGCGCACCGGTGGCCTTGAGTTGATCGAAAATCGCCTGGTGCGCCCGTATGATGTGCGCAAGCCTTTCGACCCCGCGTACAAGCGTCAGCTCCCAGAAGCCGAACGTGTCGCCCACGATCAGGAACTCGGTGTCGGGGCCCTCCTTTTCCAGCTTCTTCAGGAATTCGATGAACTCGGCGGCGTAGTCGCAATGCTGCAATTGACCGTCGCCGCCCATGTGCAGGTCACTGACAAAATAATACCTCTGTGCCAAAGTATGATCTCCGTGCTGGACCGGTCGAAAATTTCCGACCGCGGGTCATACGCGTGCGCAGGATATCCCCGCGGCTGGCTTCATGTAAGCCCGAACTATGAACCTCAGTCGGCCCGTCGCATTCTGGATTGCGGTATTGGCGGCGCTGGTCGTCGCCGTCGTTGTCTTGCACGAAGTCCTGCTGCCCTTCGGCGCCGGTATGCTGCTGGCGTATCTGCTGGATCCTCTGGCCACCCGGCTGGAACGGACCGGAATGAATCGCCTGATCGCAACGCTGACCATCGTCGGGCTGTTCATTGCCGGCGTGACCGCGCTTGTCATTCTTACCGTTCCCGTCGTTGTCCGTGAGCTCTCCTATTTCATTGATGACTTTCCGCTCTATCTCAAAAGGGGGCGGGAACTTGCCACCGATTCAAATTGGCCGTGGCTGAGCAAGCTTGTCGGAGAAGGCTTGGCCTACGCCGAGCAGTCGGTCGGCGAACTGACCACGTTGTGGACTGCCTGGCTCCACGATTTTCTTCGTTCGGTTTGGACCGGGGGCCGAGCGCTGATCTCGGTTTTCTCCCTCCTCGTGGTAACCCCGATCATTGCCTGCTATCTCGTCTACGATTGGAAGAAGATGTGGCGGTAATCGACAACTTGATACCGCCGGCGCATCGCGACACCGTCCGTGCTCTTGCTCGCGAGATGGACGACACGATCGGCGGCTTTGTGATCGGCCAGGGCACGCTGTGCCTGATCCTCGCAGTATTCTACGCGACAGCGCTGTACTTGCTCGGGCTCAAGCATGGGCTGCTGATCGGCATTGCGGCAGGACTTATAAGCTTCGTGCCCTATCTCGGCGCGCTGGGCGGGCTGGTCGTATCGACGTGCGTCGCGATTGCGCAGTTCTGGCCGCATTGGGCCCTTATCTGGATCGTCCCGGCGATCTTCTTCGTCGGCCAGACGCTCTCGGACTATGTGCTGTCGCCCTTTTTCGTCGGCCGGCGCGTCAACCTGAACCCGGTCTGGATCATGTTTGCGCTGTTCGCATTCGGCTATCTGTTCGGGTTCGTCGGCCTCTTGATCGCGGTGCCGCTTGCGTCCGCGATCGGCGTGCTGACGCGCTTCGCGCTACAGCGATATTACGAAAGCTTCCTTTATGCGAACAATCCGGGGGCGACTGTGACAGATGCGGCCAGATTGACGTCTTCCGACAAGAAGATGGACTGAATACGGGACACACCACGAGATCTGCGGGCGGCCCAGGATCGCGCATTTCTCTGCCCAGCCGGCTTGAGGCGGTCCCGGGACTTGCATTTGAGAAACCGTTGGTGAGGCGCGCAATCCGCTTCTGGTCAGCCGAAGCATCCGGCCTAATTCCGCCATCGACAAGCGGGTAAGAAGTATGTTTCCTGTGGGGACGAACCGGCTTTGCGCTTGGGCCCGTCCTCCAGATGGCCGATATCGGTCTCGTCAACGTCGACCATTGCGCCGGATGCCGTTCATGAACGCCAACATCACCGCACAAATGGGAACAGGTGGCATCAGACGCATTGAAATTACAGCACAAATTGCTTTAGTCGTTATCCCGCCGTATTCGCCGTGTTAACCGGAAGCCGCGCGAGCGGCTGATCAAGGTACACTGTCGCCCGATTCGCCCCTTTGAAGCCGCGAGATGTTTCGGACCTTTGCCCTTTCCATTTGCGCGGCCCTGATCGCCGCCTCGACAATCGCGGCCGCGCCTCCTGCGCAGGCGCAGATTGGCAATATTTTCTCCGATCCGCCGCTGCGGCCGCCGGGCGCGATTCCGCGCGGGCAGCAGCAGCAGCAACAGGTCCCCGATGACGACGAGCAGGTGCCGGAACTGCCGCGCGGCCGCCTGTTGCCGAGCCGGCCGGCGCCGGGGCAGGGCGTCCCGCCGCCCGGTGCCGTGCAGTCGCAGCCCCTGGC
>JAEZEU010000040.1 GCA_023432885.1 Pseudomonadota bacterium
ATCCGGTCATGGCTACACCCGTCCGAGCGCGAAGCCGCGCGCGATGTAGTTGCGGACGAACCAGATCACGAGCGCGCCGGGGATGATGGTGAGCACGCCGGCGGCGGCCAGCAGGCCCCAGTCGATACCGGCGGCGGAAACCGTGCGCGTCATGGTCGCCGAGATCGGCTTGGCGGCGACGGACGTCAGCGTGCGCGCCAGCAGCAATTCGACCCAGGAGAACATGAAGCAGAAGAAGGCGGCGACGCCGATGCCGCTCGCGATCAGGGGAATCAGGATCTTCACGAAGAAGCGCGGGAACGAGTAGCCGTCCAGGAAGGCCGTCTCGTCGATCTCGCGCGGCACGCTTGATACGAATCCTTCGAGTATCCACACGGCCAGGGGCACATTGAAGATGCAGTGCGCCAGCGCCACCGCCCAGGGCGTATCGAACAGATTGATCGCCGAATACAGATTGAAGAACGGCAGCGCGAACACCGCCGCGGGCGCCATGCGGTTCGACAGCAGCCAGAAGAACAGATGCTTGTCACCGAGGAAACGGTAACGCGAGAAGGCGTAGGCCGCAGGCAACGCGACCGAGATCGAGAGGATCGTATTGATGATGACGTATTTCAGCGAATTGATGTAGCCGGAGTACCAGCTCTCGTCGGTGAAGATGATCCTGTAGTTCTCCAGCGTCGGCTTGTGCGGCCACAACGTCATGGTGGTGACGATTTCGGTATTGGTCTTGAAGCTCATGTTGATGAGCCAGTAGATCGGCAGCATCAGGAAGACCAGGAACACGGCCATGATGATTCGGCGGCCGGGAATTGTGTTCATGCGGCGCCCTCCTTCTTGGCCGGACGCTCCGCGCCGGCGTTGGTCATGACGGTGTAGAACACCCAGCAAACGATCAGGATGATGAGGTTGTAGACCAGCGAGAGCGCTGCGGCCTTGCCGAGGTCGAACTGGCCGAGCGCGATCTTGACGAGTTCGATGGAGACGAAGGTGGTGGAGTTGCCGGGGCCGCCGCCGGTGACGACGAACGGCTCGGTATAGATCATGAAGGAGTCCATGAATCGCAGCAGCACGGCGATCAGCAGCACGCGGTTCATCTTCGGCAGCTGGATCGCCTTGAACACGGCCCAGCGCGAGGCGCCGTCGATTTGCGCCGCCTGATAATAGGCGTCGGGGATCGACTTCAGTCCGGCATAGCACAGCAGCGCGACCAGGCTGGTCCAGTGCCACACGTCCATCAGGATGATGGTGAACCAGGCGTCGATCTCGTTGGCGACGTAATTGTAGTTGAAGCCGATCCTGTTCAGGACGTAGCCGAGCAGCCCGATGTCGGGCCGGCCGAAGATCTGCCAGATGGTGCCGACCACGTTCCAGGGGATGAGCAGCGGCAGCGCGAGGATCACGAGGCAGGCGGCGACCTGCCAGCCCTGGCGCGGCATCGACAGCGCGACGACGATGCCGAGCGGCACCTCGATGGCGAGGATGATTGCGGAGAACAGGAGATTGCGCCCAACCGAGGCAAGGAAGCGCCCGCCAAGATCGGTCGACGGATCCAGCAATTCCTTGAACCAACCGACGCCGTTCCAGAAGAACTGGTTGTTGCCGAAGGTATCCTGCACCGAATAGTTCACGACCGTCATCATCGGCAGGATCGAAGAAAATGCCACGATCAGAAAGACCGGCAGCACCAGGAACCAGGCCCTCTGATTGACGGTCTTCTCCATCAGACCGCTCCCTCGACGAGAAGACTGTCGGCATAGACGTGAACATTCACGGGATTGAACAGCAGGGCCGCCGTGTCGCCCGACGGCCAGAAACCCGGCGGCACACGCGCGGCGAGCTTGGCGTCGCCGACGCGCACGCGCGCGAAGCGGATGCGGCCGAGATCGTCGATGCGCTCGATATGGGCCGAAAGCAGCCCTGGCGCCGGCGCGGCGATGTCGACGAATTCCGGGCGCACGCCGATCTCGATCTTCGCGGCCCTGGGCAGGCCGTTATAGCTCCGCTTCAGCGCGATGGTGTGACCGCCGATACAGGCCTCGCGGCCGCTGACTTGCGCCGGCACGATGTTCATGCCGGGCGATCCGATGAAGTAGCCGACAAAGGTATGCGCGGGCCTGTCGAACAGTTCGGCCGGCGTGCCGCTCTGCACGACACGGCCGTCATGCATGACCACGACGGTGTCGGCGAAGGTCAGCGCCTCCGTCTGGTCGTGGGTCACATAGATCATGGTCAGATCGAGTTCTCGGTGCAGCGCCTTCAGCTTCGAGCGCAGCTGCCATTTCAGTTCGGGGTCGATCACCGTGAGCGGCTCGTCGAACAGGACGGCGGCGACGTCGGCGCGCACGAGGCCGCGGCCGAGCGATATCTTCTGCTTGGCGTCGGCCGTGAGGCGCGTCGCCTTGCGATCGAGATAGGGCGTGAGGTCGAGCAGGTCGGCGATCTGCCTGACGCGCGCCGTGATTTCCGCCGCTGCGACGCCGCGGTTCTTGAGCGGGAATGCGAGGTTCTGGCCAACCGTCATGGTGTCGTAGATCACCGGGAACTGGAACACCTGGGCGATGTTGCGCTTCTGGGTCGACGCTTTCGTGACGTCAGTGCCGTCGAACAGGATTTTTCCGCGCGAAGGCGTGACGATGCCGGAGATGAGATTGAGCAGCGTGGTCTTGCCGCAGCCGGAGGGGCCGAGCATCGCATAGGCGCCGCCCTGCCGCCAGGTCATGGTGACCGGCTTGAGCGCAAAGGATTCCGCCGGCGCCTCATTGCCGCTGTAGGAATGCGCGAGATCGACCAGGTCAATGCGGGCCATCTCGCATCCCCCTCACGACGCTCTACAATTCTTTGATGCGTTTTCTTGATGCGGACCGCTATGCGATCCACCTGAAAACGCCATCGCCGGCGCCGCAACCAGACGATTGGCCGGGTCGAATATGAAGACGTTGTTCGGATCGAGCGCCGCATCCAGCTTCTGGCCGGGCTCGAATTCATGCACGCCGTGCAGCACGGCAACCCAGTTTTGCGATTCGCGATGCAAATGCACGAAGCTCTCCGAACCGGTGATCTCGGTCACCGAGACGGTGGCGGGAAAGACGTGACGGCCGGCCGTGCCATTGGCGACTTCGAGCTGATGGGCGCGGAAGCCGACGCGATAGGCGCCGTCGGGAAGCGCGGCATAAAGGCCCGTCGCGGGCGCCTCCCCGCCACCGGCATAGGCGACGCGGCCGTTTTTCTTCTTGATCCCGACGATGTTGAGCGGCGGATCGGAGAACACCTGCGCCACGCGCAAGCTGTCGGGATGACGATAGACCATTGGCGTCCGGCCGTGCTGCAGCACCTCGCCTTCCCACATGCACAGCGTATTGCCGCCGAGCAGCAGCGCTTCGGTCGGCTCGGTGGTGGCATAGACGAAGATCGCGCCCGAGGCTTCGAAGATGCGCGGCAACTCGGCACGCAGTTCTTCGCGCAGTTTGTAGTCGAGGTTGGCGAGCGGCTCGTCTAGCAGCACGAGATCGGCGCCCTTGACCAGCGCGCGCGCAATCGCGGTGCGCTGCTGCTGGCCGCCGGAAAGCTGCAGCGGCGTGCGGCTCAGGAAGGGCTCGAGCTTGAGCAGCCTGGCTGCCTCCTGCACACGACGATCGATCTCTTCCCGAGGCCGGCCCTGTACCCGCAAGGGCGAGGCGATGTTCTCGTAGACGGAGAGCGAGGGATAATTGATGAACTGCTGGTAGACCATCGCCACGGAACGCTGGCGCACGTCGATACCCGTGACGTCCTTGCCGTCGACCAGAACGCGGCCGGTGGTCGGCTTGTCGAGCCCGGCGAGCAGCCGCATGATCGAGGTCTTGCCCGACAGCGTCGGCCCGAGCAGGACGCTGAGCGTGCCGCGCTCCAGGGTCAGCGAGACGTCGCGGATGTGCGGAACGCCGTCGATGGCGCGGGTGACACGGTCGAGCGTGACGCTCATGGCCGCCCTCCCGCTTCGCGAAGGGGACGCGCGACGGCGCTGCGATGCGCGGCCATCCAGTCGTCGAGCGCCTCGATTTCCGCCGGCGACAGCCGCAAGCCGAGCTTGGAACGCCGCCACACCACATCCTCGGCTGTGACGGCCCACTCATTGTTCATGAGGTACCTGACTTCAGCTTCGGTCAGCGTAGCACCGAAGGATTGTCCAAGATCGGACATCGATGTCGCGCTGCCGAGCAACTTCGTCGCGCGGGTTCCGTAGGCATGCGCCAGGCGGTCGGCGTGTTCATGGGAAAGGAACGGATGCTCGCGCATCAATTCCGCAGTCAGTGCGACCACGGCGGACACGTCCATGTCGCCGCCGGGCAGCGCCGCGGTCGCGGTCCAGCCTTCCTTGGCCTTGGAGCTGTTGAGATAGGGCGCCAGCCGCTCCAGCGCCTCCTCGGCGAGCCGGCGATAGGTCGTGATCTTGCCGCCATAGATCGACAACAGCGGCGCGCCGCCGGGCGTATCGAGCTCGAACACGTAATCGCGCGTCGCGGCCTTTGCTTCGCTGGCGCCGTCGTCATAAAGCGGACGCACGCCGGCATAGGACCAGACGACGTCTGATGGCTTCACGGGCTTGGCCAGATATTCGCTGACGGAGGTGCAGAGATATTCGATCTCGTCCGTGGTCGCCTTCACCTTGGCGGGGTCGCCGTCATAGTCGCGGTCGGTGGTGCCGATCAGGGTGAAATCGTCCTGATAGGGAATGACGAACACGATGCGCCCGTCGGCGTTCTGGAACATGTAGGCGCGATCGTGGGCGTAGAGCTGGGGCACCACGATGTGCGAGCCCTGCACCAAACGTACCTTTGCCTTGGCGTTGACGCCCGCTCCGGAGCGCAGCACGTCCTCCACCCAGGGGCCGCCGGCATTGATCAACGCGCGGGCGTTGATGGTATTGCGGCCGCCGTTCAGCATGTCCTCCACCGTGACGCGCCAGATGCCATCGGCCTGCCTGATCTCGACCGCGCGGGTGCGGGTGCGGATGTCGGCGCCGCGGTCGGCCGCATCCCGCGCGTTGAGCGCGACGAGGCGGGCGTCGTCGACGAAGCAATCGGAGTATTCAAAGGCTTTCTTGTAACGGCCCGGTATCAGCGGCTTGCCCACCGCGTCGGTCGCAAGGTCGACCGAGCGCGTCGGGGGCAGCAGATGCCGTCCGCCGATGTGGTCGTAGAGGAACAGGCCGAGGCGAAGCAGCCAGGCCGGGCGCAGTCCGGCGTGGTGCGGCAAAACGAAACGCAGGGGGCGGATGATGTGGGGCGCGATCTGCCAGAGGATTTCGCGCTCGATCAGGGCCTCGCGAACCAGGCGGAACTCGTAATATTCGAGATAGCGCAAGCCGCCATGCACGAGCTTGGTGGACCAGGACGACGTCCCGCTCGCCAAATCATTCATTTCACATAGGAAAACGGAATTGCCCCGGCCCGCCGCATCGCGCGCGATGCCGCAGCCATTAACACCGCCTCCGACAATCGCGAGGTCGTATATCCGATCCAACGAACGCTTCCCCGGCAGTCGCCTGTTCGCTTTCGGCGACTTATCTTTCGTTTGTGAATAGATCACAACAAAAAACGAAAGCAAGCGAAACTTGCGCTTTTGGTAAGAAACGCGCGCTGGAGCGCCCTCCTCAAGATGAAGGATCTGGCGACCGGTTCAGGGACGAGCGACCGGGGAGTTTAAACCCTCATGATGAGGCCGTGCGTCTTGCCCGGACAGGTCCGGCGGGACGAAGGAGAGAGGGGAGAAGAGCTAAATGCTACGCAGCACCGGCGGCGCGGGCTCGCCGCCCTCGTCGATATCGGCGACGGGCTTGTCCATGGCCACCACGACTTCGATGCCGCGATGATGGCAGATGGTGGCAAGACCTGCGGGCAGCGGATTATCCGTCACGAAGGTCTGGATCTGGGAGAGGTGCGCGATGCGCACCGGGGCGCTGCGGCGCAGTTTCGTGGAGTCGGCGACCAGCATCGTAGTGCGGGCGTTGGCAATGATCGCCTGCGCCACCTGCACCTCGCGATAATCGAAGTCGAGCAAGGCCCCCTCTTCATCGATCGCGGAGGCGCCGATGATGGCGTAGTCAACCTTGAACTGGCCGATCAACTGCGTGGCGGTGGAGCCGACCACGGCGCCGTCGGCGCGGCGCACCGCGCCGCCTGCAACGATCACCTCGATGCGCGGATGGCGGTAGAGCAGCATCGCGACATTGAGGTTGTTGGTGATGACGAGCAAATCCTCGTGCGAGGTCAGCGCGGCGGCGACCTCTTCCGTGGTGGTGCCGATATTGATGAAGAGCGAGCAGCCATTGGGGATGCGGGCGGCTGCAGCCGCTCCGATCGCCTTCTTCTCCTCGGCGGCGACGAATCGCCGCGCCTCATATGCGAGGTTCTCGACTCCCGAGGCGATGATCGCGCCGCCATGGATGCGGGTCAGCGAACGCTGGTCACAGAGGTCGTTGAGGTCTTTCCGGATCGTCTGCGCCGACACTTCGAACCGGCGGGCAAGGTCGTCCACCGTCACCCGGCCGAAGGCGCGGGCGAGATTGAGAATTTCAGTCTGGCGATGCGATAGTCCGGCCATGGCGAAACTTCCGGCGAGGAGTCATATGGTGCGGCGGTTCGCAGGCGCGGTCAACGTGTCCGGGAAAATAGCCCGATCAAATCCGGGACAGGGTTAAATCGCGCGCCGCTGCCATTGGCGAGAAGCGCTAGCGACGATCCGTCTGCGCTTGCTCGCAAGCTGCGCCGCGCTCGCCGAAGCTCGGAGAGCGAAGGCGGAAGCATCCATCGATCCTGCGGCTGAGATAGATTGCTGTGCTTTTCTCGCAAATGACGGCGGAACATCCGGAACCGCCTTCGCAATCGCAAAAATGATCTGAAATCATTTTACGGCGCCCACGCCACCATGCTCGACAAACCAAAACGCCGCTGAGAGACTGCGCGCACAACAAGCCTCAGACAGCGGAGGAGAACCATGCAGATCGATCGCCGTCAGTTCGCCTTGCCCGTATTCGCGCTTGGACTCTTGAGCGCGCTGCCGGCTTTTGCCGGCGGGGATGAAGATGCGATTGCGAAGAACCTGGAGACCTTCCGCGCTGCACAGGCGGCCGGCAACGCCGACGCAATCGCCCCGCTGTGCTCTGAGGAGCTCAGCTACAGCCACTCCAACGCGAAGATCGATACCAAGGCGTCACTTCTCGACGGTATCGCCAAGGCAAACTACAAATGGACGTCGCTTGAGTACAAAGACCCCTCGATCCGCGTCGTCGGCCCTGCCGCGATCGTGCGCTTCACCTTTGTCGGCGAGCAGGAGTTCACCGACGGCAAGAAGACGCCGCAGAACCTGCACATCCTGATGAACTGGCAGAAGCAGGGGAACGACTGGAAGCTGCTGTCGCGCGGGGCGACCAAGCTTTAACCGGCCATCTCGCCGGCGGCGAGGCGCGCGGCGGCGCGCTCGGCCTCCCGGGCGTTGCGGAAGATCTGGCCGTCCAGCCTGTTGAAGCGGGGAGAGGCGGCGAAGAAGACGTAGCCTTCGCGGCTGCGAACGACGATGCCCGCGGCCTGCGAGCTGACTTCGATGATGTAGCTTTGCGGCATTGCCCTCAAGTCCCAGATTCGGGACGAACAACGGCGTATCGCCACAAACGTTCCAGCGCGGTGTGGCCCACGAAAACGTCACAAAGTGATGGTTTTTGCGCTCAATCCGGGCCCTACCCGGGCTTGACCTGCACGGGGCGAACCTGCGAATCGTGCTAGGAAGCATCACCTCACCGGAGAACCAGAGAATGACCAGATTGGCCCTAATAGCGCTGCTTGCGCTGGCGACGCTGATTCCGCCGAAGCAGGCGGCCGCCCAGGACGCGCTTGGCGGCGCGATCTTTGGCGGCGCGGCTGGCGCGATCCTTGGCGGCGCGCTTGGCGGCGGCCGTGGGGCAGCCATAGGCGCAGTGCTCGGCGCAGGAACAGGCGCAGCGGTGGCCGCGCAGGGCCAGCCGCGGCCGGGCGGTTATTACTACTACAA
>JAEZEU010000099.1 GCA_023432885.1 Pseudomonadota bacterium
CGCAATTGCGGCCCTGCTGCTGCTGCGCGGCATGCCGGCACCGCCGCCGCGCCGGCCAAGCGACCGCTTCGATCTGCCCGGAGCGATCGCCCTGGTGCTCGGGCTCGTCACGATGCTGATGGCGATCAACCGCCTTCGCGAAGTCTCCGCCCTTTGGTTCGCGCTGGCCTCGGCCGTGGCGTTGGCCGCCTTCGTGTTCCGCGAGTCGCGCGCGGCGCGTCCGATCATTGCGGTCGGCCTGCTCAGGCAGCCGGCCTTTGCGCTGCTCAATCTTGTCAGCGTGCTGGCCAATCTCGCCGCATTTTCGGTCTGGCTGCTGGTGCCCTACTTCCTCGGTCGCCTCGGCGGCTACTCGCTATCCGAGGCCGGCGCCATCCTGGCGACGGCAGCGGCAGGAGCCGTGCTGGCGTCGCCGATCGGCGCACGCCTCGTCGGGCGCACCATCTCCGCCAGATGGCTGATGACGGCCGGCGCAGCCGCGATCGGCGCCGGCCTGCTCTGGATTGGTGCGTGGACGGAGCAAACCCCGACCGTCCTGCGGGTCGCAGGACTGGTCCTGCAAGGCGTCGGCCTTGGGCTGTTCCAGCTTGCCTATTCGGACATCGTGACCGCAGCGCTTCCGCCGAGCGATCGCGGCGTTGCCGGCAGCCTGGTCCTGCTGACGCGGACACTCGGCACCGTGACCGCCGCGTCGATCGTCCTGATGGTGTTCGAAATCCTGAACACCGATCACGACTTCCTGGGAGCCTTCCGGCAAACCCTTCAGCTTGCGGCAATGCTGGCTTTTGCCGCCGCGGCCCTGCTCACGGCTTCACCGCGCATCCGCTGACGGTCGTCGGCGGACTTCCTTTTGCGCATGATCTTTCCGAAAGCCGCTTCCCACTTTGCGCTAACGCGGTCCTTCGGATCGTGATCATGGTTTAGGCGGGCTCGAGGCCCAACGACTTCGCGGCCTCCATCCAGACCGGCAGTTCGCGCTGATACAGGGCATTGCTTTCCTTGAAGCCGATCGCCGGCTCCAGCACGAAGGTGGCGAGAACCTCCTTCACCTTGGGATCGCCGTTGGCGGCCACGCACAGCTCGGCGAGCCGGTCGACGATCGGCTGCGGCGTCGCCTTCGGCAGCGCCCAACCGGTGAAGCCGCTGACGGTGAAGAATTTCGATGCCGCACCCTGCTCGGGCAGGGTCTTGACGTCGGGGATCGCGTCGACCTTCTTCGAATGCACCGCGAAGACGACGCCGTGGTTGCTGTGCAGAACCGACTGCGCAGCCGTGAAGCTGCCCATGGCGGCATCCAGCGATCCTTCCGCCAGCCCCGTCCACATCGGCGCTTCGCCGCGATAATGAACCGGCTCGATGTTGAGGCCGTACTGCTTGTTCAATTCATTGATCGTCATGTGCGGGGCCGACCCTGCGCTATAGGTACCGAAATTCACCTTCGCGCTCTTCTTCGCAAAGGCAACGAAATCGGCCAGCGACTTGATACCCAGCTTCGGGTTCGCGACCAGCAATAACCCCGCGCCGGGGATGACACTGACGAGCGTCAGGTCCTTGTCCATGTCGTAGCCGGGATTCTTGATCATGGCCCGGTTCATCACATAGGTGGTCGAGATGGAGCACAGGATGGTGTGTCCGTCCGGCTCGGCGCGCGCGACTTCCGCGGCTCCGATCGCGCCGGAGGCGCCGGCCTTGTTCTCGATGACGACGGTCTTGCCCACTTGCCTGGAGATGAAATCCCCGAAGGCACGCGCCAGCAGGTCCGTCTGTCCGCCGGCCGGATAGCTGCAGACCATCCGGATGTTGCGCGACGGCCAGCCGGCTTGCGCCGAGGCGCTGCGCGACAGGAACGGCGCGGAGGCTGCTGCCGCGCCGGCAGCGATGAAGTGACGGCGATCGATCTTCGTTTGCATTTTATTTCCTCCCTGATTTTTCCGGGAAGGTTACCGCATCGACCTGCCTCTGCCACCGCCAACAGGCGGGACAGATTGGCGCATTGCGAAAATCGCCGGACCGGAAACCGGCCCGCCTCCAGACGCCTACACCAGCTGCGCCACGCGCTTTTCGTATTGCTCGAACAGCGAATACGGGCCGCGGTCGTTCTGATCGAAGATGCCGAACTGCATCTCTACTCCGCCGCTTGAGCCACCGGTCGGCCGATCTCGCTCTCGATGCGGGCGCATTCGGCGCGGTAGCGCGCGACGTTGGCTTCCTTGATGTGGCCGTAGCCGCGCACGACTTCCGGCATCTTCGCCAGCGCGACCAGCCGCGGCAGATCGGGCTTGCCGTCGAGATGGCGGAAGATCATGGCGGAATATTCGCCCGGCAATGCGCGCTCCATCTTCCGCTCGGCGGTGTAGCCGAAAACGTCGAGCGCAGTGCCGCGCAGGCTCTTCAGCCTGGCGAGCACGCCGAACGCCTTGAAGACCCACGGGCCGAATTCGCGCTTCTGCAAATGGCCGGTGACCTTGTCGCGGCGCGCGAGCAGCGGCGGCGCCAGCAGTACCTTCAGGCCGGGATCGCCGTCGAACTGCGCCTGCAAGGCCTTGGCGAATTCGCCGTCGCTGTAGAAGCGCGCGACCTCGTATTCGTCCTTGTAGGCCATCAGCTTGAACAGGCCCTTGGCGAAGGCTTCCGTCAGCTCCGTCGAGCCCGGCGCGGCCTTGGCTTCCGCCGACCGGATACGCTCGACGTCGGCGAGATAGCGCTTCGCATAGGCCTCGTCCTGATAGTCGGTGAGGAATTTGGCCCGGAAGGAGATGGTCTCCTCCAGCGTCTTCCTCGCCGCCGCCGTGCCGCTCGACTTGAAGCGCGCGGCGGAGACGACGCGTTGCAGATCGTGCGCGGCGAGCCGGCCCCAGGAAAACGCCATCTTGTTCATCTCGACGGCGGCGCCATTGAGCTCGATCGCCTTCTGGATCGCCTCCAGCGACAGCGGAATCGCGCCGCGCTGGAAGGCGAAGCCGAGCATGAAAGCGTTGGTGGCGATGCTGTCGCCCATCAGAGCAGTGGCGAGCCCCGTGGCGTCGAGAATGTCGAGATGATCGGACGTCACGGCGCCATTGAGCGCATCGCGCATCGCGTCCATCTCGAAATCGATATCCGGATTGATGACGAAGCTCGCGGTCGGCAGCAGGTCGGCATTGACGACGGCGCG
>JAEZEU010000227.1 GCA_023432885.1 Pseudomonadota bacterium
AGGTGCCTCGGCAGGTGGAATGCGTTGGCCACGAGCGTCGGAATCACGGCGCTTCCGATGACAATCTCCGACAGCGGTGGAGATCCGTAGCCAAATCGACAGCAGGCTGGCGATCAGCGCAAGGCCAGGTCATAACGCAGCAAGTGCCCACACGCCAGTCGCAGGGCGCTCATTTGGCGCCGGCTCGGAACCGGGCACTGCAAGGGGCCGCGGATTTTTCGTATCCGCGCGAGCAACCTGCTATAATCCATTGAGGTTCGAGGTGGGTCTTGAGGAGACTCGTCATGAAACCACATACGGTCCCCTTCGAAAATCGATGGACGAACGGCACGCATGCTTGGCAATGGCATTGCGAGCTGGTGCGTTTGGGCGTTGCAACCGTCAGGACGATGTACTGCGAGCACGAAACACGTCACGGCGACGAGCCGGCCGTCGTCTTCGATATCCCTTCAGGGTTCGTTCGCGACTGGCTGGCCTTCCAGGACCGGCGTGCTGCGCGTCAGGAACTGCTCTGGCGCGGGAGCGTCATTGGGCTGGGCATCATCGCCGCGTCAGGTCTCGTGCTCAGCGCCCTGAGATAGATGACGCCCGCTGATATCGAAATGCTGGAAAATATCTATGCGATATCGTGCGCGTTCCGGAGCCGTTCAGCGTAATCATTTCGCTGCTGACGTATCTCCCGCAGATAGTGGTTGATCGCGTCCAGGCTCTCATCGGTCCTTGCTCGCACCTGCTTTCGAGATCGCCGCTGTCCCGTTGCCAATTGCAAGATCAGCCCGCAGACAACGAGCGCGATCCCTCCGAAAAGAAACGACCAGCCGATTGAGGTCATCGTGACCCTTCCTGTGGTGCGGCTCGAGAATACGATCCACAGCCGGATTTCTCTGCGCAGTTTAGTTGATTCCCGTGCGAACGAGCGGCGCGATACTTTGCTTCGCCGAAAAGCGATATCTGCCGGCGTGCGATTTAGTATCGAAAATCGGCAACAAGCGCGACGCAACCTTATCGGAACGGGTCCTCATTGAGAGGACATTAAGCTGTATCCACCAATCTTCGCTTGAGAGCCCGGTTGTGGCGGCGGCGGAGCATTCGCTCAGTTCCCGGCGGTCAGTATTCGTTTCAACGGCCGGACATCTTCTGTTTCTGCAATTTGCGCCTGCGATGGCAACAGGAATCGGATTGACGTTGCTCATCTATTCAAATGGGAAGCTGTTTCGAACAAGGTTGATTTAACTTCTACGCGCTTTCCGGAGCAATGAAATGGCGGTTTCTTTCCTGGAAGAGCTTGATCGAACAATCATGACCGGCACGCCGGAAAGTCGCGAGCGCGCGTTGTGGCACGCGACAGATATGCTTATGGTCGGCCGATTTTCAGATGAAGAGATCTGGGTTTTCGGGGAAATCATTGGAAAGCTGGCGGTGGAAATCGAACTCGCTGCGCGCGCAAAATTGGCCGCGAAGCTTTCTCGCATCGATCATGCACCGGGGAAGATCGTCAATGAGCTCGCTTCCGACAATTCGATCGAGGTCGCCGGCCCGATACTCCGATACTCGGAACGAGTCGATGTCCGGACCCTGTTGGGCGCGGCAAGAACCAAGGGCCAGGAGCACCTGCTTGCGATTTCAAGGCGTCGTTCAATATCCGAGCCCGTGACCGACGTCCTGGTCACACGCGGAAATCAAGAGGTGGTCCGCTGCGTTGCGACCAATGAAGGGGCACGTTTTTCCGAAACGGGATTCCTGAAGCTCGTCATGCGCTCGGAGAATGATGGCATTCTCGCCGAGAACGTCGGCTTGAGGCACGACATTCCGCGCCATCTGTTTCAGCAGCTGATTGCCAAGGCCTCGGACGAGACGAGGAAGAAGCTGGAGCGCGAGCGACCTGAGATGATCACCGCGGTCGACGCGCTCGTCGCCGAGGTCACGGCATCCCTGCATTCAAGGTTTGGACCAGCGTCCCCACGCTACTATGCAGCAAAGAAGGCTGTTTCGTTCAAGCACCGGTTGGGCGAATTGCAGGAGAGGAGCATTCTTGAATACGCCGGTGCGCGCAAAATGGAAGAGACCATTGTTGCCCTGACCCTGTTGTGCAGCCTGCCCTCCGACGTGGTTGAACGGGCATTGTTCGGAAAGAGCCGGGAACTGCTCCTCATTCTCGCAAAGTCCCACGAATTCTCGTGGGAAACGACCGAGACGCTGCTCTTCCTGGGAGCGCCGCACTTCACGATCTCCAACCACGAACTTGACGATCTCAGGGACCAATTCGAGCGGCTGCATGCAGCGAGCGCAAAGGAAGTGCTGCTGCACTATCGCAACCGGAGAACCATGGTTACGGCCTCAGCTCCGCGAGAGCTTCCGAAAACCTCGTGAAGCCGCCTACTTGCATCCACCTCAGCGCAGCGCGTGCGTTGAGCGAAGCGAAACCGATCGGTGTCCGGCGAATGAAGGCGAGGCGAGGACCCTGTCACCGCACGCATTCGCGCTGGCCTGCCGGCTCAACCCGTAGCCGGAAGATGCGATCGAGAGTTCCCCGATGTGCTATGGCTGCACGTATCTCGGCCTTGTCCAGTCTGGAGGCGGCCTCTTCAAAGCTTGCACATTGCTCGATCTTCGCCTGCGCCGTCGCAAGAGCGACGTCGACCAATCCGGGGTTCTTCCTTGCCGGTTCGGATAGATTAGCGAAATGGCAGGCTTTCAGCTCCGGATTGGTCGATAGCTCATGGAGCGCGCCCCTCAGCGACGTTCTCGGTCCGGCAGCAAGCTGATTGGCACGGACAAGGACGGCCGGCGGTGAACGATCTTCGGGAGTTGCAAATAGTTCACGTCCTCTCGACGGGGATGCGGTCAGGATCGCGATGGGAATGGAGAGCACCAGACCGAGGATCACAGGCGACATCCAGAGCAGAAGCGGGATTGACACCGCGTAGGCAATCACCCCGATGGCCGCGCCAAACAAGGTGACAGGGACAAACCGGCGATAGATCTCGCCTCGCGCAATTTCGCCGCCGCTGCGCCGCTGCACCTGCCAGCCTGCATCCCGTCCGGCGAGAATCTCTGCGACCGCGCAGGATTGAAAAATCATCATCAACGGCGCGATCAGAGCGGCCAGCACCGCTTCCACGATGATGCCAACAAACACCCGCCATTTTCCACCAAACCGGGCGCGTTCGCTTTGCCGCTTGAGCAGGACCGCGAAAGCGAGAAATTTTGGCAGAATCAATAATGCCATGGTTCCGGCAAAGACCCATGCTGCAAGGACGGGATCTTGCGCCGGCCAGGTCGGAAACAGCGAATAGCCATCGGGAAAATATTCAGGCCGGACGAAATTGGCTTGCACGGAGATGAGCACGCCGAGAACAAGGAAGATCAGCCAGAGCGGCGCAGTGATGTAGGAGCCAATGCCGGTCAACAGGTGCAGCCGCGAAACCCAATGAAGGCCGCGGGCCGGCAGCACCGCAAGGTGCTGCAGGTTGCCCTGGCACCACCGGCGATCCCTTGCAACGAAGTCCAGTATCGAGGGAGGGACTTCTTCAAAGCTGCCCGCAAGTCCCGGCGCCGTGTAGATGTCCCAGCCTGCCCTGCGCATCAACCCGGCCTCCACGAAATCGTGGCTCATGATGTGCCCGCCGAATGGTTTCGGCCCCGGCAGTTCGGGCAAGCCGGCTTCCTGCGCGAATGCCCGCACACGGATGATAGCATTGTGTCCCCAATAGTTGCCTTCCGAGCCATGCCACCACGCATTGCCGGCCGCAACGAGCGGGCCATAGACGCGCCCGGCGAACTGCTGCAGACGGCTAAAAAGCGTGCTCGCGTTGACCACCACGGGCTGGGTTTGAATGAGCGCCGACGTTTCGTTTTCTTCCATGGCATTCACCAGCCTGACGATGGTGTCGCCCTCCATCAGGCTGTCGGCGTCGAGAACGATCATGTACCGGTAGGATGCACCGAACCTCCTGACCCATTCCGCGATATTCCCGGATTTTCGGGCTGTATTGTCGGATCGACGGCGATAATAGAGGTTATGGCCTGCGCAGGCTCGCCGGAGCTCGATGAAAACCACCTCCTCCTTTATCCACACGTCGGGATCGGTGGAGTCGCTCAGAACGAACCAATCGAACAAATGACCGCGGCCGGTTTCAGCCACGGACTCGAGCATCGCGCGAAGGCGAGCCATGAGCTGGTGCGGATCCTCATTGTAGGTCGGCAGCAGCATGGCTGTGCGAGCTTCAATATCGGGCAGCGGGCCATCGCTGTGGATCGGCAGACCGCCTTGTCGCCCTCCCCACAAAACGAAAAATCCCGCGAGCGCCGACATGAAGGAAAAGGAGACCCAGCCAAGCAGAGGCAGGAACAGGATGAGCAGCGTTCCTTCCATCACGGTGACGCCGCCCACCTTGAGCACGTCGTACATGACGTAGCCGCCGGCGATCGCCAGCACGGCCGCCCCGAGAAGGACAAAAAGCCTGCGAAACGCCAGGCCTCTCCTTGATCCGACGAGCTGATGTTGGAGGGTTGCTGGACGATCAAGCCTGCACGGCTGCATCGGAAGCGGATTCTCTCGCGGAAGAAACAGTTGAGCGGGAGCATCGGAGCCCTGCTCGCCTGGTACCTCCCTCATGGCGCCCATCGGTAAAGCCAGACTTCGGACACCGGGGTCTCGTCCTCGACGAGTACCGCTCTGAGCTCGATCGGCGCCCGCTTCTTCACCGAGCATTGAAAACTTAGGCGCCAGCCTCCGGTCTCCGGATTTGGTTGCGTGACGACATTGCTGATCTCGGAATTGTCCGCAGTGACGACTCCTTTCAGTTTTTGTGGATCCGCCTCATTCAGCTTGTCGCCGATCAACTCGAGCACGAACAGCCTGCTGTCATCTCCCTTGGCGCCAATTCCAGTTCGTGAGAATCTGGCCAGCGTGGCGGGCTTTGGCGTACCCGGACCCCAATGGAGCCGGTAGGTGAAATTGTGTTCGCCCTTGGCAGCCAGCGGCTGCTTTGGACGCCAGAAGGCGGCGATATTGTCGTGCACTTCCTCCTTGGTGGGAATCTCGAAAAGCACGACGGAACCCTCGCCCCAGTCGCCGATCGGTTCAACCCACAGACTCGGACGGCGCTCAAAGCGGGATTCGAGATCCTGAAACGCGGCAAAACTCCTCTCCCGCTGCATCAGCCCGAACCCTCTCGGATTGAGATCGGCAAACGCGCTGACCTGCAGGTCGCGCGGATTTTGCAGCGGCCGCCAGAGTTGCTCTCCCTTGCCATTGAACATCGCAAGGCCGTCGGAGTCGTACACAGCAGGGCGGAAATCGTCCAAATCGTTGCGATCATTCGGCCCGAAGAAAAACATGCTTGTTATCGGAGCCAGACCGGCGTGATCGAGACTGACGCGCGGATAAAAAAAGGCCTCGACGTCGAACATCGTCGTCTCGCCGGGCCGGACCGTGAAGCGATAGCTGGCGGAAGCGCTCTTGCTGTCCAGCAAAGCGTGGATGACGAGCGAAGTCGCGCCAGGCGCCGGCTTTTCGATCCAGAATGCCTTGAAAAAAGGAAACTCCTCGCCCTTGGTCTGCCCCGTATCGATTGCAAGGCCGCGGGCGGAAAGACCGTAGGTCTGGTTCTTGCCGACCGCGCGGAAGTAACTGGCGCCGAGAAACACGCATACTTCGTCGAGATAGTCCGGCCGGTTGATTTGAGAGTGAACCCTGAAGCCCGCAAAGCCCAAATCGGCGTCGGGCGAAAGCCCCGGATTTTGGCCGAACGAAAAATCATCGCGACGGTACTTGATCGGCACAGCGCGCCCGTCCGCGACTTCAAAGATCTCGACCCTGTTCTTGTAGATGAAGCCGCGATGGAAGAACTGGATCTCGAATGGCAGTTCTTCGTCGCGCCACAGCGACCGGACTGGCGAGAAACGAATCGAGCGATACTGATCGTAGTCCAGATTCTTCAGGGGTTCGGGCAGGTTCTCGTTAGGCGCTTCGAACGGCTTGGCGGCGAGGTCGCGCGCTCGCTCGCGCACATGGGACGGGGCGAACGCTTCACCGGATGCTGCGACAAATCCACTACGTAGCCAAGCGGCCATCGCAGAAACGGTCAGAGAGGATTGAAGCAGTTGGCGACGGTTCAAGCACATCTCCCGACGGTTCACAGATGCGTGGGACAACAGCGCCTACGCGGTGGGGTTCCGTACCAGTCTGATGGAGAGCGCGATCGCTAGTCGGCAGCGTGGTCGCGCGCGATGCTTCAGAAGGCGTTTACCCCGACGGCGGTGCGCAGCAGGTAGCGTCTTCGATATCGGCTGTCAACGCGCGCAGCCGCGCCCGACAGCCGCGGCCTGATGAAGAGATCTACCCCTTCACCACAACAGCGCACCCGGTCGCCGGCTGCACCGGCGGGTCTGCGGATAGCACGGCGAGTTCCTTGATCAGGCGGTCGGCATCGGCGGCAATCCCGTCCGGAGCCTGAATCACCAGGCGCTCGAGGGCCCAGCGATAGGACGAGACGCGGCGCTCCAGGCCCTGCTGCACCCATCGCACGATACACGCGTTCTCCGCCATCCGCGCCACTGCGTCGTCACGTTCGCGCGGCGACAGTTCGGAGACCAGCTTCAGGCTGGCACTGCGCTTGCGGTCGAGTTCGATGACACGGGCGGCCGCAGTATAGAACGGCTCGAAGCGGGTGATGTCGCTTCGCACGTCGTCGATCAGCACGCTGTAGCGCGAGGTGTGCGAGCGGTGCGGCTCGTCGATCAGATTGCGGCCGTACATGGTGCGGTCGAAGATGACGTTCTGCCGCCACGGCGAGGGCAGCGGCTTATAGTCGCCCCACACGCTCTTCCAGGCCGGGCGAGACAGCGGCGGCTCGACCAGAGGATAGGCAAGATCGCGCAGCAGGCGTTCGTTGTCGGTGAGCTGGAATTGCGAGGCCTTCATGCCGATGCTGCCGGTGACCTCGGCCCCCATCCAGCGGTGCATGTCGTCGCTGCGCATGTCCGCGCGGGTGCGGAAGAAATCGCCGCCGCTGCAGCCGGCCAGCAGCGATCCGGTCAGAAGAAGGACAATCGCCGGAAATGAGCGCCGTGCCCCGGTGGTCCGGATCGCAACCATTGCCGGCATCTTGATTCCCTGACGTCAGTTGCGCCGACGGCGACGGCGGCCGGGAGCAGTCCCCTCCTCCGGCCCGACGCCGCCAGTCTCATCGCGGTCGATGCGGACAACGGGAAGAATCAGGATGGTCCCCATGCCATCGCGCGGTGCGCCATCCATGCCGTGATCCGGGCGCCGCGAAGCCGCATCCGCCGGAAAATCGATGATGGTGCCCATGTTCCGTTCTTTCTGGTCGCCGCCCGCACATGATTTCGGCGGCGGCACGCGATTATTAAGAACAGCACGTGGTTAACGAGTTCTTAATTCGAGGCCCGGCGAAGTGCCGAAGTGGGACAGCGCGGCTGCAAAGCCACATCGCTAAAATTGTAACGATGGTCTTGACGGCTTGTTTTCCTTAACCGGCTCTTAAAACCCCCCGATCTAGGCTGGCCGGCCAAAGGGTTTCCAAGAGTCGCGTACGACCGAGATGACCGCAGCTCCATCTTTTCCGGGTTTCGACGGGCTGATGACGCTCTCCCGTCGCGAGGGCGTCGACATCCGCCCCACGCTGCTGCGCGTGCTGACGGATCTCTATGTCCAGGCGCGCTCGCACAGCCCCGACGAGGAGCGGCAATTCGTCGAGCTGACTTCGCGTCTGATCGAGCAGGTCGACGACGCCACCCGCGCCGCCGTGCGCGCACGGCTTGCGATCTACCCGGGCACGCCGCTGAAGACGCTGATCCAGCTCGGCCTGAGGCCCGCGCATCCGAACGACCCGGTACCGCTCGCGGAGGGGATTCCGGCAGCCCCCGCGCCTGAACGCGCCGCGCGCGAGCCGACGGAAGCGGAATTGCGGATGGCCTCGACCCTGTCGATGCAGCCGAAGGATGCCGCCGAGCTCAGCGACATGTTCTTCGCCGCCGATGGCACCGAGCGTGCGCTGATCCTGCACAGCCTAAACGACACGCCGCTGAAAGCATCGGCGCGAATCCCCGAGCAGCGCGCCAAACGCGCGCTGCAGATCCTGGAGATGGCGGCATTCGCTTCCGACGCCGAGAATTTCGCGCTCGAGCTCGGCGAAGCCTTGATCCTCCCGTCTCGCATCGCCGCGCAAGTCACCGCCGATCCCGGCGGCGAGCCTCTCGCCTGCGCGATGAAGGCCTTGGGCACGCCGAGCCCGGTCTTTCAGCGCGTGCTGCTCTTCCTCAACCCGGAGTTCGGCCAGTCGGTGCAGAAGGTGTTCCGGATTGCGCGGATGTACGAGCGGCTCACCGAGCGCTCGGCGCTGGTGATGATCGCCGCCTGGCGCGGCTCCAGCATGGCCCTGGCGCGCGCGAAATACCGCCCCGCCCTTTACGACGACGAGCGCCAGCGCGCCCGCTCCGCGCCGGGACAGATGCGTCCCACCGTGCAGCCCGGGAGCGCGCCCATCCCGCGCACCGGGACGGACCACTCGGGGCGCTGATCACTCACCATCATTCCAAGAGGCGTAGGTTGGGCAGAGCGAAGCGTGCCCCGTTCCAAGGCGCCAATGAAAGTGGGCGCGGCGCAAGCGCTTTTGCCTGCGCGAGGGAAATCGCCACACTCGTCGCATTGACGACCTACTTCACCAGGTCGAGAAAATGCCGCCCTGCCCGGTCCTCGGTCTCGACGATCCAGGCGTCGGGATCGAAGCGGATTTCCTTCGCAAGCCGTTCCTCCACCGCCTGCTCCGTCACAGGCTCTTTCGACGTCGGAGCGAACACGCGCTCGGCCGGACGGCTCTCGTCATAGGCAGTCTGCGGCGCTGGCGCATAGAGCATCGCATTGCCGTCGAGCAGCGCCACTTTCACGAACACCGCGCCGGCCTCCTCGGCGCCGCGCCGGCGCACCGCGCCGAACACGCCCTCGCCCTGGCAGCGGCGCAAATAGGCCGCCACCCAAATTGCAGATTTCAATCGCATGATGGGACGATAGGCCAGCGAACTGAAGCGCGCTAGTCGATCGGGCGGCCGGTCATCGTGGAGAGTTCGCGCACCAGGCGATCCGACATCTGGCCGGTCACCGGCAGTTTGCGGTCGCGCTCGAACTTGATGATCGCGGCCTGGGTGTCGGCACCGATCAGGCCGGTGGGCTTCAGCTGGCCGTAGCCATAATCCGTGAGTGTGCGCTGGACTGCGGCGATCTTGCGGCCGGCCGCCGTGTGCGGCGTTGGGACCGGCACGGGCGCCGGCGGGCGCACGATGGCGGTGGAGGACGCGGCGGCGGCAGGAGCGGCGGCAAGCGGCGC
>JAEZEU010000244.1 GCA_023432885.1 Pseudomonadota bacterium
CCCTTGCCGAGGCCGCCGATCGCGGGATTGCAGGACATCGCACCGATCGTCGAGAAGCGATGAGTGACCAGGGCGGTTTTCGCGCCCATGTGGGCAGCAGCTGCCGCGGCTTCACAGCCGGCGTGGCCGCCGCCGATGACAATGACGTCGAATGATCCCCAAGATGCGGTCATGGACGGACTTCTACCGCGGAGCGGTCAAGGTCGGAAGCAGTAAGTGTCGCACCGTGTTTCACGTGAAACAGGATTCTTTTTGGATTAGACTAGCTGCCTATTTCACGCGGAACACCCAGGAAGGAACCCAACGTTTCACGTGAAACGATCTGTTGATTGCTTGAACGAAGCCATATTACTTCCCGACACAGAATTCCCGGAAAATAACATCGAGGATGTCTTCGACATCGACCCGGCCGAGTAGCCGGCCCAGGGAATAGGCGGCGGCCCGTAATTCCTCGGCGGCGAGTTCTTCGCCCACGCCCACCACTGCGACGGCCCTGCGCAGCGAATCCGCTGCGTCCGTGATCAGCATCCGCTGCCGCTCCCGCGCGATCAAGCCCCCCTCGCTTCCGCCAAAATAAGTTTGCGCGAAACCCACCAGCGCCTCGATCAGCTCGGGTACGCCGGCGCCGCTCCGGGCGGAAATCCGGAACTCGGCCATTGGCCGACCTTGAGGGTCGACCGTTTCGGTGCCGTTCCTGACGAGATCGATCTTGTTTCGAACCAGCCAAACTGGCGCCGTGCCATTGTGTTCGACGGGCGCGCCGGGAACATCGGCAAGCCACAGCACGAGATCCGCTTCCCCTGCCCTTGCCCGCGCGCGGCGCACGCCTTCCTGCTCGACGGGATCGTCGGTGTCGCGAATTCCCGCAGTGTCGATCGCGGTCACGGGATAGCCGTCGAGATCGAGCTGCACCTCGATGATGTCGCGCGTGGTGCCGGCATGCGGCGAGACGATCGCTACTTCGCGGCGCGCGAGCTGGTTGATCAGCGTGGACTTGCCGACATTAGGCGGACCCGCGATCGCAACGACGAGACCGTCGCGCAGACGTTCAGTCTGCCCCTGCTCGCCAAGGACTTTCTCGATCTCGGCCAGCAGCGCCGTGATCTTCGCCAGCGCCGGCTGAATCAATTCGGCCGGCACATCGCCTTCATCGGAGAAATCGATGCCGGCTTCGAGCAGCGCCGAAGCATCGATGATCTGCGCGCGCCAATCCCGCGCCTTGTCGCCGAGCAGTCCCTTCAACTGACGGAGCGCCTGGCGGCGCTGCCGGTCCGTGTCGGCATGGATGAGATCGTCGAGACCCTCGGCTTCAGTCAGATCGAGCTTGCCGTTCTCGAACGCTCGGCGGGTGAACTCGCCGGGCTCTGCAGGCCGAACATTCTCCATGGCCGACAGCGCGGCGAAGACGGAGGCGAGAACAGCGCGGCCACCGTGGACGTGAAACTCGGCGACGTCCTCGCCGGTCGCGCTGGCCGGTCCCGGAAACCAGAGTACGACCGAGTCGTCCATTGGCTGACCGTCAGGGGCCTTCAGCAACGCACGCGTCGCCATCCGCGGCGTCGGCAGTTTTCCAGCCAGCGCAGAAAGTGCGGCCCGGGCTCCCGGTCCCGACACGCGCACGAGGGCAATCGCGCTGGGAGCGCGGCCGGAGGAGAGCGCGAAAATGGTCTGGTCCCGCGGATGCATCGCTTAATTGTCGCCGAGCCTTCGAAAAGGCAACGGCCATCGCTACCCCTTGGTAAACGCTGCGCATCTTCCGCTATTGCAGCAAAACAGGCAGCAAATCCGGCCGATCGAGGTGCACGTCCCCTCGCCTCGCCGCCCATAATATATCCTTTAATTTCAATATCTTATAAATCTAACCAACCGCTTACCTGCATCTTGCTGCGGCCAAGCTGCAGCGTGGCCCGCAGCACCACCATCCTCCTAACATGATCCACGCCTGGACAATAAAAGTCCCCTACTCTGCGAAGTCACCTGCAGGCAGAGATGCCGGAGACCATCCACCCAGCAGGTCTCCTAACGAGGCGCGTAACCGAGCCTTGTAACCGAGCCTTGGAGACGTCGATCCGAAATCGACAGTCCTCCCATAAAGAAGGCTGCCGATCCGGTCAGGGATCGACAGCCCGTAGACGACTTTCAATTTCTCCCGCGCGAACAATCGCGACGGCCGGCACCAGGACGGCTCTGACCGCGAGGATGCCCGCGCGAGCCAAGTGCGTCACGTGTTCATGGAGTCGAAGAATTCCGCGTTGTTCTTGGTGTTGCGGAGCTTGTCGAGCAGGAAGTCGATGGCATCCATCGTGCCCATCGGATTGAGAATCCGGCGCAGCACGTACATCTTCTTCAGCACCTGCGGATCGGTGATCAGCTCTTCCTTGCGCGTGCCGGAACGCGAGATGTCGATCGCCGGGAAGGTGCGCTTGTCGGAAACCTTGCGGTCGAGGATCAGTTCCGAGTTACCGGTGCCCTTGAATTCTTCGAAGATGACTTCGTCCATGCGGCTGCCGGTATCGACCAGGGCAGTCGCGATGATGGTGAGCGAGCCGCCCTCCTCGATGTTACGCGCGGCACCGAAGAATCGCTTCGGGCGCTGCAGCGCGTTGGCGTCGACACCGCCGGTCAGCACCTTGCCGGAGGAAGGCACGACAGTGTTGTAAGCGCGGCCAAGGCGCGTGATCGAATCGAGCAGAATCACCACGTCGCGGCCGTGCTCAACCAGTCGCTTGGCTTTTTCGATCACCATCTCCGCCACCTGCACGTGGCGGACCGCCGGCTCGTCAAAGGTCGAGGAAACCACCTCGCCCTTAACCGAACGCTGCATATCCGTGACTTCTTCCGGGCGTTCGTCGATCAGAAGCACGATCAGATAGCATTCGGGATGATTGGCGGTGATGGAGTGAGCGATGTTCTGCATCAGCACGGTCTTGCCCGTGCGGGGCGGCGCCACGATCAGCGCGCGCTGGCCCTTGCCAATCGGCGCAACGATGTCGATCACCCGTGCCGATAGATCTTTACGGGTGGGATCGTCGATCTCCATGCGAAACCGCTGATTGGGAAACAGCGGTGTGAGGTTGTCGAAATTGACCTTGTGCCTGGCCTTTTCGGGGTCCTCGAAGTTGAGGGTGTTGACCTTCAGCAGCGCGAAGTAGCGTTCACCTTCCTTCGGACTGCGGATGTGGCCTTCGATGGTATCGCCGGTACGAAGGCCGAAGCGACGAATCTGCGACGGGGAAACGTAGATGTCGTCGGGGCCCGGCAGGTAGTTCGCATCGGGCGAACGGAGGAAGCCGAAGCCGTCGGAGAGAACCTCGACGACGCCTTCGCCGACAATGTCGGTTTCCTGGATCGACAGCTGCTTGAGAATGGCGAACAGCAGTTCCTGCTTGCGCATGGTGCTGGCGTTTTCGACCCCGTTCTCTTCCGCAAACGAGACAAGTTCGGCCGGCGTTTTCGATTTGAGGTCTTGAAGTTTGATTTCCCGCATCGGGGTGGTCCTGTGGAGCGTTCTTTGGAAGGATTGGGAGGGCTTTGCGAAAAAGCAGGCGCGTAAGGGAAAGTCGCAGGTCTAGCTAAGGAAAGCGCCGGTGAGGGCTTCAAACCTGATGTGGCGGCCGGTCCGACGATAGAGACCGGACGAAACCACATCCGCCTGCGTAGGGTGGGGATGTCTCAATATAGAAAAACGCACCGTGCTTCGCAAGCGGGCGAGGGGGCGCCAACTATGATCAAAACGGTTTGACGATCACCAAAATCACGATGAAAATCATCAGGACCGTAGGTACCTCGTTGATAATACGGTAGAATTTCTTGTTGCGCGTATTCCGGTCGGCGGCAAAATCCTTAACCCAGCGCGAAAAGGCGCCGTGCACACCCGACAAAATGATCACCAGGACGAATTTGGCGTGAAACCAGGGCGATTTGTACCAGTGCCCGGCCCACACAAGATAAAGGCCGGCCAGCCAGGTAACGATCATCGCCGGGTTGATGATCATTTTCAGGAGACGCCGCTCCATCACCTTGAAGGTCTCGGATTGCTTGGAGCCGGGCTCAGCCTCGCAGTGATAAACGAACAGCCGGGGCAGATAGAGCATGCCGGCCATCCAGGAGATGACCGCGATCACGTGCAGTGCCTTGATCCACTCATACATGCTGATCACTCATTTTTTGCCATCCGGCACGACAATTCTCCGCCGGGCCATGGCACCTTTGCGCTCTCACCGCATTGAGGGAAAGCGTGCCGGCGAGGGACGGATACATATCCGCAAAGCCGGTCTCTTCTAAACAAATAATTTATGGATTCTTAAGGTTTGAAGAGTCTTGGACGTTGATTGGACTCACGCAATCCTGTCCGTCCATCGCCAAGCGCTTGTTCACATCCTTCAACATTTCCAGCCGTGCTTGCATCGACCCCGATTATGCATCGTGAGTCAGAGGCTTGGCTCGTTCCGTCATCAGCATATACAGAGACAAGTCCACATATTCTCACTATCATCGCGATCAGGCTTTGAACTTGTCCTTTGGCAAGGCTCTGTGAAGAAACAGACGAGATATCCCGAGGCAGGACGGCGATGCCTTGTCATCATGGTTAAGCTCCACAGGGACTCACAGGATACACAGGGGTTTTGGTGCCCACCTCAGGCAATTATTTTCACCTTCATCTGGTTTCCGACTCGACCGGAGAAACGCTGATCACGGTGGCGCGCGCGGTGGCTGCGCAATATGCCAATGTCAGCGCGGTGGAACACGTCTATCCGCTGGTCCGCAGCCAGAAGCAGCTCGATCGCGTGCTGAGCGAGATCGAGGAGGCACCGGGCATCGTGCTGTTCACGCTGCTGGAGAAGGACCTGGTTCATCGCCTGGAAGCCAAGTGCAAGGAGATGAACGTTCCGAGCCTGTCGATCATCGGTCCGGTCATGCAGCTGTTCGAGGCCTATCTCGGCGCCGCCACCGCGGGACGTGTCGGCGCGCAGCACGTTCTCAACGCGGAATACTTCAAGCGCATCGATGCGCTGAATTACACGATGATGCATGACGACGGTCAGCACGTGGAGGGGCTCGAGGAGGCCGACGTCGTGCTGGTCGGCGTGTCCCGCACGTCGAAGACGCCGACCTCGATCTATCTCGCCAACCGCGGCATCCGCACCGCAAACGTGCCGCTCGTGCCAGGCATTCCGCTGCCGCACCAGCTCGAGATGCTGAAGCGGCCCCTGGTGGTCAGCCTGCACGCGACTCCGGAACGGCTGATCCAGGTGCGGCAGAACCGTCTGCTCAGCATGGGCGCCGCACCCTCGAATGAGGATTACATCGACCGCCAGGCGGTGACCGACGAGGTCGCCTTTGCGCGGCGTCTCAGCGCCAGGTTCAACTGGGTGCAGCTCGATGTGACCCGCCGCTCCATCGAGGAAACCGCGGCCGCCGTGATGAAGCTTTACGCCGACCGGCAGAAAGCGCGGCCTGTCGAATGAACTGTCGTCCATGACGATCTGGCACGGCAAAGATCCGCTGGTTCTGGCATCGCAAAGCCGCGCGCGGCAGATGCTGCTTGGCAATGCCGGTCTCGCCTTCGAGGCCGTGCCCGGCGAGATCGACGAGCGGGCGATCCAGAAGAAATCGGGATTGTCGGACCCGGGCGAAATCGCAGCGCTGCTGGCCCGGGAGAAAGCGCTCTTCGTTTCCGCGAAGATGCCGGATCGTTATGTCGTCGGTGCGGACCAGACGCTGGCGCTGCAGGGGCGCCTGTTTTCCAAACCGACGGGACGCGCACAGGCGGCGGAGCAATTGCGCGCCTTGGCCGGGAATACGCACCAGCTACATTCCGCCGTTGCGGTCGCTCACGGCGGGAAAATGCTGTTTTCCGATGTCTCGATTGCCCGCATGACCATGCGCCAGCTGAGCGGCGACGAGATTCGGACCTATCTGGACGCAGCCGGCGAGGCCGTCACGACCAGTGTTGGCGCCTATCAGCTCGAAGGTCTGGGCGTGCACCTGTTCGAGCGCATCGAGGGCGACCATTTCACCATCCTCGGCCTGCCGCTGTTGCACCTGCTTGCATTCCTGCGAGGGCAGCGGCTACTCGGTGTCTGAAACGATGCGGCGGAAGAAATGCTAGTGCTTGGACTCACCGGCTCGATCGGGATGGGCAAATCCACGACGGGGAAATTGTTCGTTGAAGCGGGCGTGCCTCTCTACGATGCTGACGCGGAGGTCCACAAACTGTACGAGGGGGCGGCCGTCCCGGCCATCGAGGCCGCGTTTCCCGGCACCACAGCGGGCGGGAAGGTGGATCGACAAAAGCTCAGCGAGCGGGTGGTCCACGATCCTGAAGCCATGAAACAGCTCGAGCAGATCGTCCATCCCATGCTCGGGGCCGGCAGGCAAAAATTCTTCGAGGACGCCGAGCGCGCCGGCGTCCCTGTTGTCGTGGTGGACGTGCCACTGCTGTATGAGACCGGTGGCGAGAAGCGCGTCGATGCAGTCGTGGTGGTGACGACCTCGCCGGAACTGCAGCGCGAGCGGGTTCTGGCGCGCGGCACCATGGATGCAGCGAAGCTCGATTCCATTATTGCCCGGCAGATGCCGGACGCCGAAAAGCGCAGGCGCGCCGATTTCGTCGTGGATACATCGCACGGGCTCGACCCCGTACGGGCGCAAATCAAGGACATTCTGGCGGCTGTTGTTAAGATGCCGAAACGGCGGAGCTGATTCGCCGGTCTCAGAGCCTGCAGCCCATGCGCGAAATCGTTCTCGATACCGAAACCACCGGCCTTGATCCGCTGCGCGGCGATCGCCTGGTCGAAGTCGGCTGCATCGAGCTGTTCAACCGCATGCCGACGGGACAGACCTTTCACCGTTACATCAACCCTGAGCGGGACATGCCGGCGGAGGCCTTTGCGGTGCACGGCCTGTCGACCGAATTCCTCGCCAGCAAGCCACTGTTTTCGGAAGTGGTCGCGGAATTCCTCGACTTCATCGGCGACGCGCCGCTGGTGATTCACAACGCGTCCTTCGATATCAGCTTCATCAATGCCGAGCTCGACCGCATCAAGCGGGTGCCGATCCCCCGGGATCGCTTGGTTGACACCCTGCTGCTGGCGCGGCGCAAACATCCCGGTGTGTCCAACCGTCTGGACGATCTCTGTTCACGCTATGCAATCGACAATTCCCGCCGGACCAAGCACGGCGCGCTGCTCGACGCCGAGTTGCTTGCCGAGGTCTATATCGACTTGATCGGCGCGCGGCAGTCGCAGCTCATTCTTGCGGCCGATACCGTCGAAATCAGGGCTGGAATCGGCGGCGAGATGCCGCGGCGGCAGCGCGAAGTTCCGCTCAGCCCACGTGTGAGCGAAGATGATCGCGCCGCGCACCGGGCCTTTGTCGCCACGCTAGGCGACAAGCCGATCTGGAACGATTTCCTGCCGCCGCCAGCGGTGCCAGCAGCGGCGGCTGGCTAGATCAGCTCGGCTTGATTTGAGCTGCGCCTGCGGCCTGCCGCTCCATGTTCTGGCGGTAGAGGCCGACGAAATCAACGGGATCAAGCATCAGGGGCGGGAAGCCGCCGTCGCGCACCGAACTTGCGATGATCTCGCGCGCGAACGGAAACAGCAGCCGCGGACACTCGATCATGACCAGCGGATGCAGGTTCTCCTGCGGAACGTTGACAATCCGGAATACGCCGCCATAAGCGAGGTCGAAGGAAAACAGCACCTTTCCGCCACTCTCCGCCTTGCCGTCGATGTGCAGCGTCACCTCGAACTCGTTCTCCGCGATATTGTTGGCGCTGACGTTGATCTGAATGTTGATCGCCGGCTGCTGTTGCTGCTGCTGCAGCGAACCGGGGGCATTGGGGTTCTCGAACGACAAATCCTTGGTGTACTGCGCCAGCACGTTGAGCTGGGGAGGGGCTCCCTCCTGCGGGGCGCCATTGCCGTTGGTCATGGAAATCTCTCCTGGAGCGAGCGGGGGTCTTAAGACCGGTTTCAGGCCACAATTCGCTCGCGAGATGCGAAAATGCCCGGATCGGCGCGAGTGGCTATCATAGGCCTGCGCCCCTCCACAAGAAGGAGGATGGCCATGTCGCCCGCAACGTTGCGGACGCGGCCAGGAGCCCCTAAGGGGCACCCAGCGTTACCGTAAATTATTGAAGATGCGCGATTTCCGGGCAGAAGCGGTTTCCCCTTGTCACTAAAACACGCTACAATGGCCGCGCCAAAACGCGCCATTGGCCGGGCATAGTTTCATGCCTACATGCAGCAGACTTAATCGGTGATGCAATCTCGGCTGTTCCCGGTCCTCGGGAACGCTCTGCCGCCGGCCCCGTTGGCGGCGTGAGACGAAGAAAGCGATTACGACGTGGATATCTACACCATCATCTTCCTGGCGCTGGCCGTCTTTATCTTCCTGCGGCTGCGGAGCGTTCTCGGGCAACGGACCGGGCACGAGCGGCCGCCGTTCGAGCGCTCGCCCCGCAATGTCGCGCAGGGCGCGCCTGACAACGTCGTGCCAATCCCGGGCAGCGTGATCGACCAGGCGCCGCTGGCGCCGGCTGCCGATGTGACGCCGGCCGACCGCTGGAAGGGGATCGCAGAGCCCGGCACCGCGCTGGCGCAGGGGCTCGACGCGGTCGTCGCTCAGGATTCCTCCTTTGATCCCCGGCACTTCCTCTCCGGCGCCCGCAGCGCCTATGAAATGATCGTGCTGGCCTTTGCCAATGGTGACCGCCGCGCTCTTCGCGACTTGCTGTCGAGCGAGGTGTACGAAAGTTTCGATGCCGTTATTCGCGATCGGGAAAAGCATGACCAGAAGACCGAGACGCGATTTGTCTCGATCGACAAGGCCGAGCTCGTTGCCGCGGAAGCGCGCGACCGCGCCGCCCAGCTCACCGTTCGCTTCGTGTCGCAGATGATCTCCGTGACCCGCGACAAGAACGGCACCGTCGTCGATGGCAATCCCGACAAGGTCGCCGATATCACCGATGTCTGGACGTTCGCCCGCGACACCGCCTCACGCGACCCGAACTGGAAACTGGTTGGCACCGGCAGCGCCGGCTAGCTCAGGCGGCAGGCGAATTCGCGCCGCTGGAGGTTGGCTGATTGCGTTTGCCCTGGCGCTGCTGCCGGCCAGCGCCGATTCGCGTACCGCCAATTCCCGCCATCAGCGCGCCGAACCGAAGCTGAAACAGCGGCAAGT
The DNA here is from genome assembly GCA_023432885.1 of Pseudomonadota bacterium. Lineage (GTDB taxonomy): Bacteria > Pseudomonadota > Alphaproteobacteria > Rhizobiales > Xanthobacteraceae > Bradyrhizobium. Next base: position 9,190 of record JAEZEU010000244.1, read on the forward strand.
GCCCTATCCGACGCTCGAACTGCCGCTGGAAATCCCGAACAGCCAATATGTGCCGCTCGCCTGGAGCGAGGTCGCCGGGTGGCGCGAAGACGATCATCTCGCCGCCTACAGGGCGTTTCGCACCAGTTGCCAGCCGATCGCGGCGCAGAGCGGACCGCCGATCGATTCCAAGGCACTCGGCACCTCGCTGCGCGATCCTTGCCGCATCGCGAGGAGCCTCGAACTGTCCGACGCCGCGAAAGCAACGGCTTTTTTCGAGGAAAATTTCCTGCCCTTGCGCATCTCGCGCCTCGGCGAAGGCGAGGGATTTGTCACGGGCTACTACGAGCCCATCCTCGAGGGTTCGCGAACGGAAAACGAGATCTACAACGTTCCGATCTATCGCCGCCCATCCAACCTGTTTGTCAAAGGACAGACCCAGGCTTCGGCAGGCTTGCCAAACAAGGGGGCGGTCTATCGCAAGATCGGCCGCCGCAAGCTCGTACCTTATTACGATCGCGCCGAAATCGAAGACGGCAAGATCGAAGGCCGCGGGCTGGAGATCGCCTATCTGAAGAACCAGACCGATCTGCTGTTCGCACAGATCCAGGGCTCTGCACGCATTGAGCTTCCCGATGGCTCGATGGTGCGCATCAATTATGATGCTCACAACGGCTATCCCTACACGCCGGTCGGACGCATCCTGATCGAGCGCGGCATCATCCCGCGTGAACAGATGTCGATGCAGAAGATCAGGGAATGGATGGAGCAGAATCCCGATGGGGCCAACGAGCTTCGCCGGCAAAACCGCTCCTACGTATTCTTCCGTGAGGTGAACCTCTCCGAAAAGGACGAGGCGGTTGGCGCCCAGGGCGTGCCGCTGACGGCGGGGCGGTCCATTGCGGTGGACAGGGCGCTGCATGTGTACGGCACGCCGTTCTTTATCGAAGGCGACTTGCCGATCGAATCGGAGCGGTCGAAGACGCCATTCCGCCGCCTGATGATTGCGCAGGACACGGGGTCGGCCATCATCGGCCCGGCACGCGCCGATCTCTACTTTGGCGCCGGCGCGGAGGCGGGCAGAGTGGCCGGACGCCTGAAGAACAATGCGCGCTTTGTCATGCTGATCCCGAAAGGCCTCGATCCTCTGGTGCGCGGCCGCAAGCTGCCGGTGCCGGATGAGCGGCCCTCGGCGACGATCGCAAAGCTGTTTCCGCAAGGCACCCCGAAGGATCAGTCGAAGGCGGCTTCTCCCACGCCGACGACATCCGCAGCGCAAGCGGCGTCCGCACTGGAGCCGGTCCCGTTGCCGGCGGCGCGTCCGAAGGAGGCTCCGGTGCGTGACGCAAAGCGCCGCTATCAAACGCGCGGCCAATGAAACGCCGGCCTCCGGAAATTGTGGATCTGTCGGCGGGCATGCGGCGCAAGCGCAGCTTGAGCGAGGAAGAGCGCAAGCTATGGGAGAGCGTGGCCAGACAGGTCAAGCCGCTGCGCGCAAGCCCGCGCTTGCCGCGGTCGCACGCGCTCGAGACCGAGACGCCGGCGCTCGCGCCCGTCGTTCCGCCGCGTCCGCCATCACCGGTGAAAGTTGCCTCGCCGCCGAAACTACAGGTGCCGCCGCTCGCCCCTCTCGGGCGTCGCGAGCGAGCGCAGCTTTCGCGCGGCAAAAAGGAGATCGACGCCCGCATCGACCTGCATGGCATGACCCAGACCCGCGCGCATCGCGCGCTGCTCGGCTTCCTGCAGCGGGCGCATCACGAGGGTTTCACCTTCGTGCTCGTCATCACCGGCAAGGGAAAAATAGGCGGCGAATCCGAGCGCGGCGTGCTGCGCCGCCAGGTGCCGCAATGGCTGGCGCTGCCGGAATTCCGCGCGCTGGTGGTTGGCTTCGAGGAAGCGCATATCGGCCACGGTGGCGAGGGCGCGCTCTATGTGCGCGTGCGGCGCGCGCGGTACTAGAACGGCCTGACGATGCCGACGCGCGGGATCAGCGTGACGATCGCGCCGAAGATGGTGGTCTTGGTGTCGTCGAGAGATATGAGGGCCGTGTCGCGCCCGCCAGGCAGCATCTTCACCGCATGCAGGATCAGGAACATGCACACCGCCCAGTTAGACACCCAGCGCGAATAATCGAACACGATCGCGAACATCACGAGATAGCCGGCGCTGATGATCGCTAGCGCGGCAATGACGATACGGCGATGCGTCTCGCTTGCGAGACCGCCGATCAGATCGGCGAAATAGCGCCACAGCGGCGCGTGGAGCCAGATCAGCAGCGCGAACACCGGCACGCCCAGGATGTTATGTGGCAACCGCGCCCAGGTATCGGCGACCTCCTTCGACAGCGGCTGGTACCAAATGTAGTAAAAGCTCAGCAGATCGGTGCGTGACGGATCGGCCATCCGGCTCTGCAGATGGTCGGCAAAGGCCTGTGGCGGTGCGTCGACCGTGCCATAGAACTGCACAGCGAAGAAGAGCAGCCCGCTAGCGGCGAATGCCGCAAGGCCGATGCTCACGTTCTGCAACGTGAATCCCTGCCGCAGATGGTACCGCAGCACCACGATCGCGGCGATGGTCGGCACGTACATCAGCACATGGATATGGTGGATCATGATCAGCACGATCGAAAAGACGGCTGCCAGAAGCACGTAACCGACGGATCGCGCCGGGATCAGCAGCAGGCAAATGGACAGCAGACAGCCATAGATGTCGAAATGGCCGAGCGTGTGCATGAAATTCTTCAGGAAGAACGGCGAGCCCGCCATGAGGATGAACAGCGGCAGGTGCTTGTCGTCGAAGTAAAACGCGCTGTGAAACAGTTTTACGAACAGCCCGAGCGTGACCAGCCAGACCGCACCCGCGAGCGCGAACACCAGCCACACAGGTACCTTGGCTGTAAATAGCGAGACGGTCGCGCCAATCAGCGCGCGCTTGGTGAAGCCGAAATCATAGTCGACGAGGAGGTGGATGTAGGGGACATAGGGTGGCAGCGAAACCTTGTGCAGGAACACGCCGATGAACACGACGGCATTGACGGCCAGCATCAGCCGCCATGGAGTCCAGACCTGCAGTTTCATTGCCCCCGCCCGAAGACATATGGGCAGGCCTTATCACATGGCTCGTCGGTTGCGCGCAACGAGCGGCAACTTCGTTACGTTGTCGTCCTTGTCGCAGCCGCGATCCATAACCACCGCTGTTGAATGTTGCGAAGGATGGAGCCAAACCCGCTTCAAAACCAGCGGTTGTGGCTATGGGCACCAGCTTTCGCCGCAGCGACGGTTGTTGTTGGGCGATAGCGGGAACTACAAAATAAACCGGCTCAGATCCGCATTCTTGGCGAGGTCGCCGACGTGCTCCCGTACATAGTCGGCATCGACCGTAATGGTCTCGCCATGGCGGTCGGGCGCGGCGAAGGAAATTTCGTCCAGTACGCGCTCCATCACCGTCTGCAACCGCCGCGCGCCGATGTTCTCGACCGTCGAGTTCACGGCGACCGCGACGTCAGCCAATGCATCGATGGCGCCGTCAGTGATTTCCAGCGTCACGCCCTCGGTCTTCATCAGCGCGACATACTGCTTGATCAGCGAGGCCTCCGGCTCGGTCAGGATCCTGCGCATGTCGTCGCGGGTCAGCGCCTGCAGCTCGACGCGGATCGGCAGCCGTCCCTGAAGTTCGGGCAGCAGGTCCGACGGCTTTGCGATGTGGAAGGCGCCCGACGCAATGAACAAGATGTGGTCGGTCTTGACAGCGCCATGCTTGGTCGTGACCGTGGTGCCCTCGATCAGCGGCAACAGGTCGCGCTGCACGCCCTCGCGCGATACGTCGCCGCCAAGGCGGTTTTCGCGCACACAGATCTTGTCGATCTCGTCGAGGAACACAATTCCGTTGTTCTCGACAACGCTGATCGCCTCAAGCACCAGCTGATCGGTGTCGAGCAGCTTGTCGGATTCTTCGTTGACCAGGATTTCATGGGAATCGGCGACTGTCAGCCGACGCGTCTTGGTTCGGCCGCCGAGCTTGCCGAAAATGTCGCCGATCGAGATCGCGCCCATCTGCGCGCCGGGCATACCGGGGATCTCGAACATCGGCAAACCGCCGGAAGACTGCGTCTCGACCTCGATTTCCTTGTCGTTGAGCTCGCCAGCGCGGAGTTTCCTGCGGAAGGATTCGCGGGTCGCGGAGCTGGAGCCGGGACCGACCAGCGCGTCGAGCACGCGCTCCTCGGCCGCAAGCTGCGCGCGGGCATGCACGTCCTTGCGCTTGCGTTCGCGCACCTGGGCGATGGCGACTTCGACGAGATCGCGCACGATCTGCTCGACGTCGCGGCCGACATAGCCGACTTCAGTGAACTTCGTCGCCTCGACCTTGAGGAAGGGCGCGCCCGCAAGCTTTGCCAGCCGCCGCGCGATCTCCGTCTTGCCGACACCGGTCGGGCCGATCATCAGGATGTTCTTCGGCAGCACTTCCTCACGAAGGGAACCGGTGAGCTGCAGCCGCCGCCAGCGGTTGCGCAAGGCGATGGACACCGCGCGCTTTGCGTCGGACTGCCCTACGATGAACCGGTCAAGTTCGGATACGATTTCACGGGGAGAAAAGTCGGTCATTGGCCCTAGCTATGTCGGAACAAGGCGATCGGCAAGCCGCATCACAGGATTGGCGGCCCGCTTTGCCACTGCTTGATCGCCTCGAAGGGGTGCAGCAGCATGATGATGTTCAGCGCCAGATTGTCGCGAATGTGAAGCAGCAAGGCGAGCTCGAACGCTATTCCAAGAGCGACGGTCGCGGCGACCGGCAGCTTTCGCGCCAGCAGGAAACCCAGCACCATCGCCAATGTGTCTGACAGCGAGTTCACGATCGTGTCGCCGTAGTAATCCAGTGAGATGGTGCCGGCGCGATAGCGCTCGATGATCCAGCTCGAATTCTCCACCAGCTCCCACGTGCCCTCGACCAGCATGGCGATGATAAGGCGGCCCGGCCAGGCGAGCCGCGGAAAGGCGAAAAACGCCGCGCCATAAAACAGGAAACCATGCAGAACATGCGAGAACGTGTACCAATCGGCGATGTGCTGCGAATTCTCGGAGCTTTGCACCACGCCGTGCCAGAATTTGACGTAACCGCAGGCGCAGATCGGCAGCCGGCCCATGCCGAAGAGGAGAGCAGCCTGCAAGGCGAGCAGCAGGGCTGCGATCGCGAACCATTGCCAGGCAGGAATCAGGGTCGCGATGGCCGGCTTCGGCGAGGACGTCATGGTGGCGCACCATCGAAGAGCGAGGCCATCAGGCGTATCGACCAAGCAGACCTTTTCCAAGCCCGCCTTCTCGTAGGCGCGGGTAAACGCCGATCGATCGCCGCGGCCGACCATGTCGGGCTCGCCGATGAATTGATCGATGCCACGCGTCCCCTTTGGATGCTCGCCCAGCCCGGTGCCTGGCCAGCATAGCACCATTGCATGACATGCGGCCGCTTCAGCCAGTGCAGCACCAGCGGCAGTCCGGCCGCCGTCATCGGGCGGAATTCGTAGCCTCCGGCCTTCATGCTTCCCGGATCATCAGCAAGGCCGGACCATCGGGCGTGGTGATCTCGCGCTGCGGCACGAAACCCGCCTTTTCGTAAGCGCGGATGGCGCGTGGATTGTCAGGCCTCGGATCGATGACGATGCGCGGCACGCCGCGCGCCAACAGGTGGTCGATGAAGGCGCGCACGAAGGCGGAGCCGTGCCCTCGCTCAAGCATGTCGACCTCTCCGATGAACTGGTCGAGGCCGCGCGTGCCCGCTGGCTGCGGACCGAAGCCTTCATGCCAGCCGCCGATCTGGTAGCACTGCAGGTAAGCGAAGGGCCGGCCATCCAGGCTGACGATGAACTGCGCGAGATCGGGATGGTCGAGATCTCCGCTGACGAATTCCAGCGTTTCGGGGTCATGCCACCATTCTGCGACGTGCGGCTCGGCAAGCCAACGCTGCACCAGCGGCATGTCATCCGCGGTCATCGGCCGGAAGTCATAGCGTGGAGTTGTCACCGACGCTTCCTATAGCGCCTCGATGCTCACATTGCGGTTGGTGTAGACGCAGATGTCGGCGGCGATATCGAGCGAACGGCGCACGATCGTCTCGGCGTCCTTGTCGCTATCGAACAGGGCGCGCGCTGCGGCCAGCGCGTAATTGCCGCCGGAGCCGATCGCCATAACGCCGGCCTCCGGTTCCAGCACGTCGCCGGTGCCGGTGAGGACCAGCGAGACGTCCTTGTCCGCGACGATCATCATCGCCTCCAGCCGGCGCAGGTAGCGGTCGGTGCGCCAGTCCTTGGCAAGCTCGACGGCGGCCCGGGTCAACTGCCCCGGATATTGCTCGAGCTTGCTCTCCAGCCGCTCGAACAGGGTGAAGGCATCGGCGGTGGCGCCGGCGAAACCGCCGATGACCTCGCCTTTGCCCAGCCTGCGGACCTTTTTGGCGTTGGACTTGATGACGGTCTGGCCGATCGAGACCTGGCCGTCGCCGCCGATCACCACCTTGCCGCCTTTGCGGACCGTGACAATGGTGGTGCCGTGCCAGACCGCCGGCTCATGGGGGGATGCTTGCATGAAATACCTCTTCGCTAGTGCCCGCCTTCCGAAGTTCGCGCCCCGTCGCCGCACGGATCTTTCGCGAACTTCGGAAAGCCATGGGCACTAGGAAACCTACGAAACTAGTGCCGCATTTCGATTTGAAGTCCCTAACCGAAGGCGCCGCTTGTGCTGTAGGGACTTCAAATCGGCGGCACTAGCCAGATTTAGGGGTTCGCGTCTTCCGTTACAATCGGGCCGGATCGGACTGGATTCCGGTCACCATAGGTGAAGTTCAGTCATCTGAACGTCATCCCGCAGTAGCGAAGGCATTACCAGCCTGTTAAAAGACCCGCGTTTTTCGAGGCGAGAGAGCAGCTTTTTCCATGCGCACGGCAACCATCAAGCGCAAGACCAAGGAGACCGACATCGAGGTGGCGGTCAATCTGGACGGCACAGGTGTGTCCAGGGTTTCGACCGGTATTGGTTTCTTCGATCATATGCTCGATCTGCTCGCCCGGCATTCGCGCATCGATATCACCGTGAAGGCCGATGGCGATCTCCACGTCGATCACCATCATACCACCGAAGACGTGGGCATTGCGCTGGGCCAGGCCGTGAAGCAGGCGCTCGGCTCGATGGCCGGTATCACTCGCTACGCCTCGCTTTACATGCCGATGGACGAGACGCTGTCGCGCGTCGTCATCGACATATCGGGGCGGCCGGTGCTGGTATTCAAGGTCGATTTCCCGCGCGACAAGGTCGGCGCCTTTGACACCGAACTGGTGCGGGAATGGTTCAATGCGTTTGCGATGAACGCCGGCGTGACTTTGCACGTCGAGACCTTATATGGCGAGAACAGCCATCATATCGCCGAATCCTGTTTCAAGGGTCTGGCGAGGGCGCTTCGCGCCGCTGTTGCGATCGACCCGCACGCGGCCGGCGAGGTGCCATCCACCAAGGGCCAGCTCGGCGGCTGAGCCCCGAGCATGATCCGCAGGCCGCTTTGCGAAGAGCGGATGCCGGTTTCCCGACAGGATCATGCTCAAAAACAACGGTTTTTACGGCGGAGAGTGCGATGCCGGTCTATACGGTGCATGCCCCGGTGACCAACGGCGCTGATCTCGTAGCGACGGATAGGTTTGCTTTCGTGCGCGACGGCTTCCACTTCTGGGCCGCGGTCGCGGGCGTGATCTGGCTTGCCTGGCATCGGCTGTGGCTGGCGCTGGCCGGCTGGATCGTCCTTGTCCTGGCCATAAATCTCGGGCTCCCGTTGCTCGGCGTAGGTTCGCGCACCATGCTCGCCATCGATGTGGTGCTCGCACTGCTCCTCGGGTTCGAGGCCGCGAGCCTGCGCCGCTGGACGCTCTCGCGCCGCAAATGGCGCATGCTCGATGTCGTCGTGGCCGATGACGAGGAGGCCGCCGAACGGCGCTTCTTTGATCGCTGGACCACGCAGAATCGCGTGACCAACGACCCGTATTCGGTCGAGCGCGGCGGCCCGCCGCCGACCCGACATAACCCGGGGCAGCCGTTCTCGAAGCCGCCGCCGGTCCCGGAGGGCGGCATTATCGGTTTGTTTCCAGAGCCAGGAGGATCGCGATGACGGTTGCCATCATCGATTACGGCTCCGGGAATCTGCACTCCGCCGCCAAGGCCTTTGAACGCGCCGCGCGCGCCTCGGAGAACCCAGAAAAGATCTCGGTGACGCGCGATCCCGACGCGGTATTCCGCGCCGACCGGATCGTGCTGCCCGGCGTCGGCGCCTTCGCCGATTGCCGGCGGGGTCTCGACGCGCTCGACGGCATGGTCGAAGCGCTGACGGAAGCGGTGCGCGACAAGGCGCGGCCGTTCTTCGGCATCTGCGTCGGCATGCAACTGATGGCGACACGCGGCAAGGAGCATGTCGTCACCGAGGGCTTCAACTGGATCGAGGGCGACGTCGAGAAGATCGAGCCGCGTGACGAGAACCTGAAAGTGCCGCACATGGGCTGGAACACGCTCGACCTCGTGCAGGAGCATCCGGTGCTGGAGCGCCTGCCGCTCGGACCGAAAGGCCGGCACGCTTATTTCGTGCATTCCTATCACCTCAATCCTGCCAGCGAGGCGAATGTGCTGGCGCGCGCCGATTACGGCGGGCCGGTCACCGCCATCGTCGGCAAGGACACCGCCATCGGCACCCAGTTTCATCCCGAGAAGAGCCAGCGTTTCGGGCTGGCGCTGATCTCCAATTTCCTGAAGTGGAAGCCGTGATCCTCTTTCCTGCGGTTGATCTGAAGAACGGACAATGCGTGCGGCTCGAACAGGGCGACATGGCGCGCGCCACCGTGTTCAATCTCGATCCGGCGGCGCAGGCGCGCGCCTTCGCCGCGCAGGGATTCGAGTACCTGCATATCGTCGATCTCGACGGCGCCTTTGCCGGCAAGCCGATGAATGCGCACGCGGTCGAGGCCATGCTGAAGGCGGTCACCATGCCGGTGCAGCTCGGCGGCGGTATCCGTGACATCAGGACGGTCGAAGGCTGGCTGGAAAAGGGCGTGGCGCGCGTCATCATCGGTACCGCTGCGGTGCGCGATCCTGACTTCGTGAAGGCTGCGGCGAGGAAATTCCCCGGCCGCGTCGCGGTCGGACTCGATGCCCGCGACGGCAAGGTTGCGGTCGAGGGCTGGGCCGAGACGTCGGAGGTCACTGCGCTGGAGATCGCGCAGCGCTTCGAGGACGCCGGCGTCACCGCCATCATCTTCACCGATATTGCCCGCGACGGCCTGCTGAAAGGCCTCAATCTCGAGGCGACCATTGCGCTGGCCGACCGCATCTCCATTCCCGTGATCGCCTCCGGCGGCCTGGCTTCGATCGAAGACGTCAGGGCGATGCTGGCGCCCCGCGCCAAGAAGCTCGCCGGGGCTATCGCGGGCCGCGCGCTCTATGACGGCCGGCTCGATCCTGCTGCCGCCTTGGCGCTGATCAAGAGCGCCCGCGCGCCAGCCTAGAAGAGGACATCATGTTCAAGGTTCGCGTGATCCCCTGCCTCGACGTCAAGGACGGCCGGGTCGTGAAGGGCGTCAATTTCGTCGATCTGCGCGACGCCGGTGATCCCGTGGAAGCCGCGATCGCCTATGACGCGGCCGGCGCCGACGAACTCTGCTTCCTCGACATCACCGCCACCCATGAGAACCGCGGCATCATGCTGGATGTGGTGCGGCGGACGGCGGAAGCCTGCTTCATGCCCCTGACGGTCGGCGGCGGCGTGCGCACCATCGACGATATCCGCACGCTTCTGCGCTCCGGCGCCGACAAGGTGTCGATCAACAGTGCCGCGGTCGCGCGCCGGGAGTTCGTCAAGGAGGGCGCCGAAAAATTCGGCGAACAGTGTATCGTCGTGGCGATCGACGCCAAGCGGGTCAGCCGGCCCGGCGGGTCCGACCGCTGGGAGATCTTCACCCATGGCGGGCGCAAGAGCACCGGGATCGACGCCATCGAATACGCCCAGGAAGTCGTCTCGCTCGGTGCCGGCGAAATCCTGCTGACCTCGATGGACCGCGACGGCACGAGGCAGGGCTTCGACCTGCCGCTGACGCGGGCCATTGCGGACAGTGTTCCCGTACCGGTGATAGCCTCCGGGGGCGTCGGCAATCTGGACCACCTCGTCGATGGCATCCGCGAGGGACATGCCACCGCGGTGCTGGCGGCCTCGATCTTCCACTTCGGGGAATTTACCATCCGGCAGGCCAAGGACCACATGGTCCGCTCCGGCCTGCCGATGCGCCTCGATCCCTGACGACTCCCCGTCACAAAAGTGCTAAGTGACGGCTGACGGCCGCCGGAGATTAAGGGCGTCCACGCGTATTGAGTTCGAATAATGTCGCGTTTTACGGTCCATGATCTGGCCGCCACCATCGATGCCCGCGCCGCTTCTGGCGGGGAGGCGTCCTATACAAGAAAGTTGCTCGACAAGGGCACCGAGCATTGCGCCAAGAAGCTGGGTGAAGAAGCAGTCGAGACCGTGATCGCCGCGATCGAGAACAATCGCGATCATCTGATCGCCGAAAGTGCCGATCTGCTGTTTCATCTGCTCGTGCTGTTGAAATCGCGCGGCGTGAAGCTTGAGGATGTGGAAGCCGCGTTGGCGCAGCGCACGGGCATGTCCGGACTGGAAGAAAAGGCCTCGCGCAAGCGGCAGGGGTGATCGATGGATATTCGGGCGCCGGAGCAGCAGTATAATCCGTACCGCATCTTCACCAGGGATCAGTGGGCGCGGCTGCGCGACGACACGCCGATGACCCTGGAGCCGGGCGAGTTCGAACGGTTGCGCTCGCTGCATGATCGCCTCGACCTGAAAGAGGTCGAGGACATTTATCTGCCGCTGTCGCGCCTGCTGTCGATCTATATCGATGCCACGACGCGGCTATTTCAGGCGCAGCGGCAATTCCTCGGCATCCGCGATCGCAAGGTGCCGTACATCATCGGCGTTGCGGGTTCGGTAGCTGTCGGCAAGTCCACCACCGCGCGTGTGCTGCAGGCCCTGCTGGCGCGCTGGTCGCCGCGGCCCAAGGTCGATCTCGTGACGACCGACGGTTTTCTGTTTCCTAACGCGGTGCTCGAACGCCAGGGCATGATGCAGAAGAAGGGCTTTCCGGAAAGCTACGACCTGCCGACGCTGCTGCAGTTTCTTTCCGACATCAAGGCGGGGCGCCGTCCGGTGCGCGCGCCTGTCTATTCGCATCTGACCTACGACATCGTCCCCGGCGAGTACATCGAGGTCGACAACCCGGACATCCTCGTGGTCGAAGGGGTCAACGTGCTGCAGACCGGACGGCTGCCGCGCGACGGCCAGGCCGTGCCCGTCGTCTCAGACTTTTTCGATTTTTCTGTCTATATCGACGCCGACGAGCCGGTATTGCGGGAGTGGTATGTCAGGCGCTTCCTGGCGCTGCGCGATACGGCCTTTACCGATCCGCGTTCCTACTTCCACCGCTACGCCGTGTTGTCGGACGAAGAGGCGACGGCAACCGCGATCGCGATCTGGGAGCGCACCAACCTCGCCAATCTCGAGGACAACATTCTGCCAACGCGGCCAAGGGCGACGCTGATCCTCAAGAAGGGCGCCGACCACGTGGTCGAGCAGGTGGCGCTGCGGCGGCTGTAGACGGGGCCTTCAGGCCGCGATGTGGCGGCCGGCGGCGAGGCTCGCCAGCGCTTCGGCCAGCTTGTCGCGGTCGAGTGGCTTGATCAGGAAGCCGTCCATGCCGGCCTCGAAACAGGCATAGCGGTCCTCCACCAGCGTGTTGGCGGTGAGCGCGAGGATGGGCGTGCGACGGCCGGGTTCGCTCGCCTCCAGGCTGCGCAGGCGGCGCGTGGTCTCGATGCCGTCGAGGCGCGGCATCTGGATGTCCATCAATACGAGGTCGTACGGCGTGCCGGCGGATTTCGCCGCCTGCCATGATTCGAGCGCCTCTTCGCCATTGGTGGCGATGACGGCTCGATGGCCGAGCCGCCCGAGCAGCGAGCGCATCAGGAGTGCGTTGATCTCGTTGTCCTCGGCGACCAGGATGGAAAGACCGGGCGCTGCCGGCGCAATCGCGGTGTCTTCGACGGCTTCCGCCGGCGGATCGGCGGCAATGTCGGGCGCCGCCACTTCCGGCGGGGTGACTAGGCGCGCCGCGAGCGAGGCGGCGCGCAGCGGCTTGACCAGATAGCCGGTGAAGGCCGAGCCGCCCGCGACCTGCAATTTCTGTCGCGTCGACGGGGTGAACATGACGATGCGATGGGCGGCGTGTGCGCGCGCTCGCTCGGCAAATCTTTCGATGGTCGCCGCGCCAAAGGCGTGATCAACCATCACCGCATGCCATGGACGCTCGGGCAGCAGCGCCTCGGCCACATCAATATCGGAGACCATGCAGGTCTGGCCGCCCCAGCGCTGCAGCCGCCGCTCGGTCAGCGAGATGCCGATGCTCGGCGGCGCCACCAGCATGACGAACTGGCCGGCGAGGTCCGGCGCGGCGAAGGCCGGTTGCAGGCTCCAGTCGGCGGCGGCGAGCGGGATCGCGACTTCGAAGGTCGAGCCTTCGCCCGGCTTGCTCTCCAGCGTGATCCGTCCGCCCATGCGGCGCACGATGCGCTCGCTGATGGAAAGACCAAGTCCGGTGCCGCCATAGCTGCGCGCGATGCCGTCATCGGCCTGTTCGAACTCGCGGAAGATGCGCTGCTGCGCTTCCGGCGCGATGCCGATGCCGGTATCGCGCACCAGGAAGGAAATCTCGTTCGGCCAGATGCCGGGCTCGACAATGAGCGCGACGCCGCCGGTCTGCGTGAACTTGATCGCGTTGCCGGCGAGGTTGAGCAACACCTGGCGCAGCCGCGCCGCATCGCCGACCACCTCGCGCGGCAGCCGGTCGTCGACATAGGCGGCGATCTCGATCTGTTTGGCGTCCGCCCGCGGCGCCAGCAATTCGGTGATATCCTCGACCAGCGCCGCCAGCGCAAAGGGGCGGGATTCCAGGTCGATCTTTCCTGCCTCGATCTTGGAGTAGTCGAGTAGCTCCTCGATCAGCGCGAGCAGAGCATCGCCCGAGGTTTTCACCGCCCGCGCATAGGTAGCCTGTTCCGGCGTCAGCGGCGTATCGAGCAACAGGCCGCTCATGCCGATGATGCCGTTGAGCGGCGTGCGGATCTCGTGGGAGGCCATCGCCAGGAAACGCGACTTGGCGCGGTTGGCGGCGTCGGCCTGGTCGCGGGCGTCGGCAAGCGCTCGCTCGCTTTCGGTGCGGTCGGTGACGTCGCGGCCGACGCTCTGCATCTCGGCGGGCCCACCGGCATCGTTGCGCACCAGCCCTTCGCGCCAGGCGATCCAGCGCGGACCGAGCGCGGTCTCGATCTTCTGGTCGTGGACGCGGGTCCCGTTCGATTCCAGCGCGGTGTCGCCCTGTTCGATGACCTTCAGCGTCGCGGTGCTGCCGATCAGTGCTTCGCGCGGCTGGCCGGCAAGATCGCAATAGGCATCGTTGACGAAGCTGATGCGGCCTTCTGCATCGCGCAGCACGATCAGGTCGCGCTGCGATTCGAACATGCTGCGGGCGCGCGATTCGGCTTCCTGCAGTTCCCAATTGCGATCGGCCATCGCCTCGTTATGCATCACTATCTTGCGCAGCTTGCGGCGGGCCAGCCGCAGGCGAATGCCCAGGGTGACGATCCAGAGACAGGCGAGCGCGAACAGAAAGCTGGCTCCGATCGCAAAGGCATGGGGGTCATAGCCGGAAACCGGCGAGGTGCTGCCGGCAATGAAGCCGTAGGCGCCGCCGAACGCGGCGGAAAAGATCATGAAGGAGCGGACGATGGAGGTGAGCAGCGGATGCCGGCGCGAAAAGCGGCGAAGGTGCAACTTGATCCGGAAGCCCGGTCCGATCGTCCGTCCCATTGCCGATATTCTCCAGGATTGTCCGAAATCATCTGCGGCCCGCGCCGTCACGATGCGGTGGCCCGCATTGCAAAGTGCTTGAGGCCCGAGCGCGCCGGTGGGCGCGATAAGAACAGGGTTGATGAAAGATTAAAGCGAGGCGGATCGGCCTTTGGGATGCGTGCTGCGGGCGCCGACGATCAGGGCCGCAGCGTCGAGCATCGAGAAGGTCTTCGACTGCACGAAGATCCGGTAGTCGGCCGGCCCGTCCTGAGTCAGGTAGATGACGGGATCGGATGCCGAGAAGCTTCGCGAGATCGAGACCAGCTGGGGCGGCTGGGCGGTCTGGCAGGCGCCACCCTCCGCCACCTCGGCGCCGTCGACCACGGCAAAATCGGCGGCTTCCGCACTGTCGATGACCTGCACCCGCACGGTCGCGTCAGTTGGATTGGTCGTGAAGCTGACATGAAGGCTGGATTGCCAGGGCAGCGATGTCAGCTGCACCGAGGTATCGGCAACCGCAATGCAGGGACGCACGTCGGAAAACAGCTCGCCGCGGGCGAGGAAGGCGGTGACCGCCAGGGGAACGACCGAGGCCAGAATCCGGAAACGCAACATGGAACACACTCACTAACCGGAGTCCGCAACGGCAGACTCATGGTTGGTGGAGAGTAAAGAAGAGTGGTTACCGCCGTATTGACGCGCGGTGGTTTTACGCCGCCCGGCGCAGATCGTCGGCCAATGCACGATAGGACAGCGCCTCGGCGAGATGCAGCCGGCCGATTTTCTCAGCGCCGTCGAGGTCGGCGAGCGTGCGCGCCACCCGGAGCACGCGGTGATAGCCGCGTGCGGTGAGATGCATGGTCTCGGCCGCGTCGCGCAGCAGCTTCTCGCCTGCGGCGTCCGGCTGGGCGATGGTCTCGAGCAGCGAGGCCGGCGCTTCCGCATTGGTGCGGATGTTCGCCATGCCGGCGGCCGCATAGCGCTTGAGCTGGATGTCGCGCGCGGCGGCGACGCGGGCGGCAACCTCGGCCGAACCTTCGGAAGGCGGCGGCAATATGAGATCGGCCGCCGTTACCGCCGGCACTTCGATGCGAAGATCGATGCGATCCATCAGCGGACCGGAGATGCGCATCTGATAGTCGGCAGTGCAGCGGTCGATCCGGCCGCGCTTGCAGGAATAGCCGGGCTCGTAGGCATGGCCGCAGCGGCAGGGATTCATCGCAGCCACCAGCATGAAGCGCGCAGGATAGGTGACGCGGTGATTGGCGCGGGAGACCGCGACCTCGCCGTTCTCCAGCGGCTGGCGCAGCGAGTCGAGCACGCGCGGATCGAATTCGGGCAACTCGTCGAGGAACAGCACGCCCTGATGTGCGAGCGAGATCTCGCCGGGCTTTGCGCGCATGCCGCCGCCGGTCAGTGCGGCCATGCTTGCGGAATGATGGGGCGAGCGGAACGGCCGCCGCGTGGTGAGCGCGCCGTCGCGGATTTCGCCGGCGACGGAGGCGATCATCGAAACTTCCAGCAGCTCCGATGGGGACAGCGGCGGCAGGATCGAAGGCAGCCGCGCCGCCAGCATCGACTTGCCGGCGCCGGGCGAGCCGATCATCAGCAGATGGTGACCGCCGGCCGCGGCGATTTCCAGCGCGCGCTTGGCGCTCTCCTGGCCCTTGATGTCGCGCAGGTCGAGCTGCGTCTCGGTCAACTCGTGTGCCCTCGGCGAGGGGCGCGACAGCACCTGCGTGCCCTTGAAGTGGTTGGCGATCTGGATCAGCGAATTGGCGGCGATGATCTGGATATCAGGGCTCGCCCAGGCCGCTTCCGAGCCGCAGGCCGCCGGACAGATCAGTCCCTCGTCGCGGGCATTGGCCCCGATCGCGGCCGGCAGCACGCCCGCTACCGGCGCAATCGATCCGTCGAGGCCGAGTTCGCCGAGCACGGTGAAGCCGGAAAGCGCATCCGGCGGGATCGCGCCGATCGCAGCCATCAGGCCGAGCGCGATCGGCAGGTCGTAGTGGCTGCCTTCCTTGGGCAGGTCGGCGGGCGCGAGGTTGACGGTGATTCGCCGCGCCGGCAGCGCGAGCCCCGAGGCGATCAGCGCCGAGCGCACCCGTTCGCGCGCCTCCGACACCGCCTTGTCCGGCAGGCCAACGATGGCAAAGGCCGGCAATCCCGGGGCGACCTGCACCTGCACGTCGACCGCGCGGGCCTCGATCCCTTCGAAAGCTACCGTGGAAACCCGCTGGACCATGCCGCTCCCTGCCGCAATCGAAGGTAGCGGAAGCCGGAGGACAGCGCAAGAACATTACAGGAACAACTGGCCACGCAGCACAGGAAGCAAAGGTAGCCGCGGGCGGCTAGAGCCCTTCTGCATGTTCTTGACCATTTGTTCGTGATTTGTTCTTATGTTGCCGATCCCTTGTTGCCCGTTCGCATTTGGAGGCCGTCGTGGACAATCGCATCAACGAAATTCGCCGGACGATCAGAGCACTCAGAGTCAGCATGCTCGAGGCCGAAGCCATCATGCGCGATCAGGTCAACCGGGATGAGGACTGCTCCTTTGTGGCCGGCGAAATCCTCAAGATGAGGAGGGTGATGAGCCTTCTCGTGCAGGAGCGCGCCGCGCTCGGCGACCGAGAACCTATCGTTGTGAAAGGCCTTCCCATCCCGCGCCGGCTGGCAGCAAAGAAGCCCGTCAAGCCGTTCGCTCGCCTTTTCGGCTGAGACAATCGCCTGGACCGGTACCAGGGACGCGCCGCGAGAACGATAAGCGAGCGAAGCAAAGTAACGGGGACACCTGGCTGATGTCCCCGGACTCCGCTGCGCCTCAGAGCTGCATCACCATCGCTGCCGGATAGTAGTGGAAGCCCTCGCCCCTCTTGGCGATGTGGCCAAAGCCGGGCCAGGCGTAGTGATAGGACATGACCGGAAGCTTGTTGGTCGCGATCATGTCCAGCAATTTCACCCGTGTCGCGGCCGCCTGCTTCGGATCGGTGTCATAGGAGAACTCCATCCGTGGCTTCTCCAGGAGCAGCACGGGGTGATGCGAAAGATCGCCCAGGAAAACGAACGATTTCCCGGCCGAGCTCACTGTGAAGATGGTGTGGCCGACGGTGTGTCCGGGCGCCGCAATGGCCTGCACGCCGGGCAAGAACTCCTGCCCGTCCTTGATGAAGACGATGCGGTCGCGCACCGGCATCAGGTTCTTGCGGGCGTGAACTACAAAGTCTTTCAGGGGACCGCCGAGCTTGCCTTCATCGGTCCAGAACTCGAAATCGCTCTGCGTGATGTAGTACTGCGCGTTCGGAAAAAGGGGCTTGTCGTCGGTGCCTACGATGCCGCCGATATGGTCGATATGGGCGTGCGACAGCACCACAGCGTCGATTTCGCCGGGCTTGATACCGGCTTCCGCCATGCTCTTCTGCTGGCGACCGGTGGTCGGCCCGAACGCTTTCGAGGTCCCCATGCCCGTGTCGAACAGGATCAGCTTGTCGCCGGTGTTGACGATCGGTGAGTTCTGCTCGAGAACGACGTTCTCCGCCGACAGGAAATTGTCGGTCAGCATCTTCTTTACTTCTTCATCCGGCACGCCGACGAAGGTCCCCTTGGGCGGGCCGAGCGGCAACGGGCCGTCCGAAACAACCGTCACTTCGGCATCGCCGAGGATCATGCGGTGCCAGTAGGGGGTCTGCGTGTTGAGCTTCGGTGCCTTGGCCAGTGCGCTGCCGCCGAGCATGGTTGAAGCGCCGAGGCCGGCGCCAAGTGCAAGGAGAGATCGTCGCGAAAGCGGTGTCGTCATTCGTTCCTCCACATTGCTGTTCTTGTTGCGGAACGACCAGCCCCACGGTCGACCCGCGCTTGAACATGCTGCGCCCGCCTGCGCAATGTAGCAAGAGGAATTAGGCCAGCGGAGATTGCAGGATCGATAGAGCCGTCGCGCAGCGCGATCCGCAGACGCTATTTCGGCGCTCGCTTTGCCTCGATCGTATCCCAGATTTTCGCAGCGATATCCGGTCCGCCCAGGCGTGCGATGGCGCGAATGCCCGTCGGTGACGTGACATTGATCTCGGTCAGATTGCCGTCGATCACGTCGATGCCGACAAACAAAAGCCCGCGCTCGCGCAGCGCCGGTCCCAGCGTGGCGCAGATCTCACGCTCGCGCGGCGACAGTTCGGTGGCCTGCGCAGCGCCGCCGCGCACCATGTTGGACCGCAGATCGTCGGCCGCCGGCACGCGATTGACGGCGCCGGCGAACTCGCCGTCGACCAGGATGATGCGCTTGTCGCCGTGCTTCACCTCGGGAAGGAAGCGCTGGATCACCCAGGGCTCGCGGAAGGTCACGGAGAACATGTCGAACAGCGAGCCGAAATTCATGTCCTGCGGCATCACGCGGAAGACCGCCGCGCCGCCATGGCCATGCAGCGGCTTCATCACGACCGCGCCATGCTGCTCACGGAAGGAATTGATCTCGTCGATGTCGCGCGAGATCAGCGTCGGCGGCATCAGCTGCGGAAAGTTCATCACGAACAGCTTTTCCGGCGCGTTGCGCACGGAAGCCGGATCGTTCACGACGAGTGTCCTCGGGTGGATTCCTTCAAGAAGATGCGTTGAAGTGATGTAGGCGAGATCGAAGGGCGGGTCCTGACGCAGCAGGATGACGTCGAATCCATTGAGCGCCTCGCGCCTGGTCTCGCCCAGCGCGAAATGATTGCCTTCCTCGTCGCGTACCGAGAGCTTTTGCACGGGCGCTATCAATTCGCCGCCGCGCAGCGAGAGCTTGTCGGGGGTGTAGTAGGAGATACCGTGGCCGCGCTTCTGGGCTTCCAGCAGCAGCGCGAAGGTGGAATCTCCGCGGATGTTGATGCGCGCGATGGGGTCCATCTGGACGGCGACGTTCAGTTTCATTGGAGATATCCGGCTCTCAGGGTGATGCTTTCTAGAGCATGATCCGGAAAAGTGTGAAGCGGTTTTCCGAAAAGATCATGCTCAAACAACTAGGGGCTGGCGTCGAAGGCTGCCAGGAGATGGCGCGGCAGGCTCTTTGGCGCAATCAGCATGGCGTCAAATCGCATATCGAATTCTGCATGCTCGGGATGCGCCGTCAGCCAGGCTTGCGCGGCATTGATGATGCGCTGCTGCTGGCGTGGTGTCACGGCCCAGGCGGCATCGTCGAGGCTGGCGCGGGCCTTGACCTCGACAAAGGCGATCAGGTTCCGCCTGCGCGCCACCAGATCGATCTCGCCATAGGGTGTTCGGAAGCGCTTCGCCAGGATGCGGTAGCCCTTTGCGATCAAATAGGCCGCGGCGCGGCTCTCGGCGGAAAGGCCGGTGCGGAAGGCGGCAACGCGTTCGGGCGAGGCGTTTTCAGTCTTCGCCATGTCCGCCCCGGCTTTGCTTCGCCAGCTCCAGCGCGCGGGCATAGACTTCGCGGCGCGGACGGCCGGAAACTTCGACCGCATGCGCCACCGCGTCCTTGACGCTGTCCTGCTTCAGCGAGGAACGAAGCACGTCGTCAAGCTCGTGCTCCGCCATCACCTTGGCCCCGGCCGCGGGCGGGCCGATCACGAGCACGAACTCGCCGCGCGTTTCCAGCCTGTCCGCGCCAGCGGCGAGTTCAGCGATGGGGGCGCGCGTAACCTCCTCATGCAGCTTTGTCAGCTCGCGGCAGATCGCGGCTGTGCGGTCACCCATGATTTCGGCGAGATCGGCAAGCGTGCCCTGGACCCGGTTGCCGGATTCGAACAGGACGAGCGTTGCGTCGATTCGCGCCAGCTCAGCCAGCCGTGTGCGTCGCGCCGCTTGCTTCGGCGGCAGGAAACCCTCGAAGAAAAAACGGTCCGTGGGCAATGCGGCGACCGAAAGCGCCGTCAGCACCGAGGAGGGACCAGGCACGGCAATGACGGAGTGCCCGGCGGCGCAGGCTTCACGCACGAGCTTGAAGCCGGGATCGGAAATCAGCGGCGTGCCGGCGTCGGAGACGAGTGCCACGGAAGCGCCCCGCGCCAGCTTTTCGAGGATCTTCGGCCGCGCAATTGCCGCGTTGTGCTCGTGGTACGGCGTGAGCTGCGCCGAGATCGCGTAGCGCTCGGTGAGGCGGTGGGTGATGCGGGTATCCTCGCAGGCGATCAGATCGGCGCCTGCCAGTGTTTCCAACGCGCGCAGCGTGATGTCGGAAAGGTTGCCGATCGGGGTGGCGACCAGATAAAGCGCCGGAACCAGCCTGGGCGCGTCCAGTACACGGCCACTGACCGAAAAAGTCTTGCTGACAGAACCCGGTTCCCCCTCAGACCCGTATATTGGACTGGCTTTTGCGCGCATAATAGCAATCTAGAGGTGGGACGGCGTTTGCGCCATCCGGGATCAGTACGGCGAGGTGGCGAGGCAGGAATGGTCCGCGGCGGGCAACGGCGCCATGGATCATCAACCATTTGTTCTGGTTAACTATTCGTTGATATTATGCCTCAATCTATGCCTCACTTGGGGGAGGAAGTCTGGCCGATACCGGTCGGTCAAGAGAAGAGACAGATCGTGGGCCCGCCCAACCGTAAACCTTTATCCTCGGACAACTCGCCTTCGGGCGCTACCCGGCGGAGCGCAATTGGCCTGATCCTCGGCGCCCCGCTCCTGGGCGCCTGTTCCAGCGTGCAGCAGAGTTTGAGCCAGTTCGGAGCCGAGCCGCCGGCCGGCCCGCAGCAGGAACCGACCGCGGTCGGCAGCGGGCAGGTCAAGGTCGGATTGATCCTGCCGCTCTCGGCGGCCGGCAATGCCGGCATCGCGGCGCAGTCGATGAAGAACGCCGCCGAAATGGCGCTGGCCGAATTCCAGAACCCGAACATCCAGCTCCTGATCAAGGACGACGCCGGCAGCCCGCAAGGCGCGAACGGGGCCGCGCAGCAGGCCGTCAGCGAAGGCGCCGAAATCATTTTGGGGCCGCTGTTTGCGGCCTCGGTCCCCGCGGTGGCGCAGGTTGCGCGCAGCCGCGGCATCTCGGTGATCGCGTTCTCG
Organism: Pseudomonadota bacterium; assembly: GCA_023432885.1. GTDB lineage: Bacteria > Pseudomonadota > Alphaproteobacteria > Rhizobiales > Xanthobacteraceae > Bradyrhizobium. The sequence continues at coordinate 30,106 of JAEZEU010000244.1, forward strand.
ACCGATTCGAGCGTCGCCGGGCGCGGCGTGTATCTCCTGAGCTTCCTGCCCGAATCCGACGTCAATCGCATCGTCGATTACGCCGCCGGCACCGGCAAACGCTCCTATGCCGCGCTGGTGCCCGACAATGCCTATGGCAATGTCGTCGAGGCTGCGTTCAAGCAGGCGGCGGGCCGCAGGGGCCGCGTCGTCGCGTTCGAGAAATACAGTGGCGATCGGGCGGCGCCGGCACGTGCCGTGGCGCAGATGCTCGGTTCCGCCGACGCGCTGATGATCGCCGATGACGGCGACTCCGTCGTCGCCACCGCCGATGCGCTGACCGCGGCGGGCTCGAATTTGCGCAACATACAGATGCTCGGCACCGGGCTGTGGGACAACCCGCGCATATTCGCGACCCCCTCGCTGCAGGGCGGCCTCTATGCGGCGCCGGATCCTTCCGGCTTCCGCGCTTTCTCCGGCCGCTATCGTCAGCGGTTCGGCTCGGACCCGGTTCGTACCTCGACGCTCGCCTACGACGCGGTTGCGTTGATGGCGGCGCTGGCGCGCACGCAAGGGCCAAATCGCTTTGCGCCGGAGACGCTGACCAATACGTCCGGGTTTGCCGGCATTGACGGGCTGTTCCGCTTCCGCTCCGACGGCACCAATGAACGGGGTCTCGCCGTGATGAAGGTAACGACCGGCGGCGGCGTGCCGGTCGCGGGCTCGCCGAAGAGTTTTGGCGCGTAGCGCATGATCCCGAAAA